>CALCXL010000543.1 GCA_937907595.1 uncultured Pseudomonadota bacterium | reverse complement strand
CCGCCCGCGTCGAGCCATCTAGGGCGCGGGACGGGGCTTGGTATGCGCCCGTCCTGGGGCCCGATTCCATTCTCCTTGAAGAACCGCCCCGCGCGCTTCGTCCCATCCGGTGAGCGAAGCGTCGTGCGTTGCCGTGCCGCCATGGTAAAAAGTGAAACACTTTGACATGACGGCACCTCGCTGCGCGCTGCGCGGCACCCGCTGAAGGAGAAGAACGTGGCTGCCAGCAAGGGAACCGCCCGCAAGCCCGCCCGAGGCGGCACCAAGAAGGTGGCCACGTCGAGCGGAGCGTCTCGGGGGGCCACCCGCGCCACCCGCGCTGCGAAGGCCACCACCCGCGTCAAGCGCGGTGGGGCGGTCATGGCGCGCAAGGAGGAGGGCCGAGACCTCACCGGCGTGCGCACCCTGCGTCGTCGCCGCGCCGCCCTGGCCGGGGAGCTGGGCGCGCTCGCCGCGCTGGCCCTGGGCACGCTCTTGCTGTTGGCGCTGCTCTCGCACCACCCGGCCGACCGGCTGGTGGGGCAGTGGGGCGACTCGGGCGGCGTGCGGAACTGGGTCGGCCCCTTCGGAGCCTGGGTCTCCGAGCTGGCCGTGTCGGCCCTGGGCATCACCGCGTTCGGTCTTCCGCTGCACCTCGGCTTGCTCGCGGTCTCCATCTTCACGCGCCGCGGGGGCCGCGTGCGCCTCAGCGAGGGCCTGGGCCTGATCGGCGTGGTCTCGGCGACGGCCCTGATCGTGGAGCTCGTGGTGCCCAGCCTGACCTTTCGGGGCGGGGTCCTGCACGGCGGCGGAGGCCTGGGGCAGCTGCTGCTGGGGGCGGTGTCCTCGCAGCTCGGTCGCCCCGGGGCCTGGGTTGTGGGGCTGACGCTCCTGGCCGGATCCATGCGGGTGGCCTTCGGGGTCCGGGTGCTGGACCTGCTGCGACGGGTCTTCGGGCACGGCGGGGTCGCAGCGGTGGGGGCTGCGGGGGCGTCGGCTCGGGGCGCGCGGGGATTGGCGGGGCACACCGCGGGCCTGCTCGAGCGCCTGAGCGGATCGGTGCGCGACGGCGTGGAGGACTGGCGGGCTGAGCGAGAGGCGCGCCGTGAGGAGCAGCGTTGGGCCCGCGAGGAGCGCCTGGCGCAGCTGGACGAGCAGCGGCTGCTGCTGGCCGAGGAAGAGCTGGGCTGGAGCGAGGCGGAGATCGCCGCTCCCGGCCGGACGCTGGTGCCCGAGCTCATGGCCCCGGTGGAGGCGGAGTACGTCGATCCGGAGCCGGCGCCCGCCCCCTCCCCGCCCGCGGCCGCCGCGCCGTCGACCGAGTCCCTGCGCGCCGCCGCCGACCCGGGATCCATGGCCAGCCGTCCGCGTCCCAGCGTGGTCCTGCCCCGTCGTGAGCGGCCGGTGATGTCCTCGCGGCGCACGGCTCCCCCGGCGGACGAGTCCGCGCCCCCGGCGCTGGAGGACGATCCCGCCCGCCGCCAGGACGCGCTGTCCAAGCTGCAGGCCCTCACGGGGGTGCTTCAGTCGCCTGAGTCCGCGGAGCCGCCCCGGGTGGACTCCATGCGCGGCGCGACGGCGCGTGGGGTGGTGCACGCAGAGATCCGCGTGCCGGGCGCCCGGCCGAAGGCTGACGCCGGCCAGCGCCCCGCGGTGCGCCCGTCGGCCCCCGAGGAGCGGGAAGGTGCAGACCTCTCCCAAGACGTGGAGCTCCCGCCGGACGTGATCCCGCCCGAGGAGCTGCTCGCGGAGGTGGGCGACGCCTTGGGCGAGCTGCCCCTGAACGCGCCGCCCCGGATCCAGCGGGTGGCCCCGCGAAGCGACGAGGCGATGGCCAAGGAGCGGATCATGTCCGCCCGCCGGATGCTCGCGGCGAGCAAGCCCTTCGAGCTGCCGTCCCTGAGCCTCCTGCAGACGCCGCCCGAGACGCTGACCCAGGTGGACGAGGACGAGCTGCAGCGGCAGGCAGTGCGCCTGGAGGAGACGCTTGCGACCTACGGCGTGCCCGGGCGGGTGACCAACATCCTGCCGGGCCCCGTCGTCACGATGTTCGAGTTCGAGCCGGGGCCGGGCATCAAGGTCAGCAAGATCGCCAACCTGGGCGACGACCTGGCCATGGCGCTCCGGGCGGTGAAGGTGCGCATCGTCGCGCCCATCCCGGGCAAGGGCGCCGTGGGCATCGAGATCCCCAGCGCGGAGCGGGAGACGGTCTACTTCCGGGAGGTCCTCGCCAGCCGCATCTTCGCCAAGGTGAAGTCGAAGCCGCTGCCGCTGGCCCTGGGCAAGGGCGTTGACGGATCGCCGGTCGTCGCCGACATGTCCAAGTTCCCGCACATCCTGATCGCGGGCACGACCGGCTCGGGCAAGTCCGTCTGCGTCAACAGCATCATCCTGTCGCTGCTCTTCACCCGGACGCCCGACGAGGTGCGGCTGATCCTGGTGGACCCCAAGATGCTGGAGTTCAGCATCTACGACGGCATCCCCCACCTGCTGGTGCCGGTGGTGACCAGCCCCAAGAAGGCGGCGGTGGCCCTCAACTGGGCGGTGATGGAGATGACCCGCCGGTACAAGGTCCTGGCGGCGATGGGGTGCCGGAACATCACCAGCTACAACGAGCGCAGCGAGCAGCTGGGCCTGGAGTGGGACGCCTACCACGCGGCGATCCGCGCCGGGAAGGACGCCGAGCTCCCCGAGTGCGGGCGGGCGCTGGGCGAGGACACGGTGGTCTTCCGCTCCCGGGGCGACGAGCCGGTCGGCGCGCCGGAGAAGATGCCCTTCATCGTCATCATCATCGACGAGCTCTCCGACCTGATGATGGTGGCGCGCAAGGAGGTCGAGGAGAGCATCGTGCGGTTGGCGCAGATGGCGCGAGCCTGCGGCATCCACATGCTGCTGGCGACCCAGCGGCCCTCGGTCGACGTGATCACCGGCCTCATCAAGGCGAACTTCCCCAGCCGCCTGTCCTTCCGGGTCTCCAGCAAGGTGGACTCGCGCACCGTGCTCGACGCCAACGGCGCCGAGAGCCTCCTGGGCATGGGCGACGGCCTCTTTCTCCCCCCGGGGGTCAGCGAGGTCACCCGCGTGCACGGCGCCTTCATCAGCGATGAAGAGGTCCAGCGAACGGTCGATCACCTCAAGACCCAGGGTGAGCCCAACTACGTGGAGGCGGTGCTCACCTCGCCCGACGAGGACGGGGCGGACAGCGAGCCCGAAGGCGAACGGGACGAGATGTACGACCAGTGCGTGGCCGTGGTGGCGGAGGTGGGCAAGGCGAGCACGTCGCTGCTCCAGCGCCGCCTGAAGCTCGGCTACAACCGCGCGGCCCGGATCATGGACACGATGGAGCGCGAAGGCGTCATCGGACCCCAGGACGGTGCGCGCCCCCGGGAGGTCTATGTCCGCCCCTACGATGACTAGACGGCTCTTCCTGCGCTCGGCGGCCGCGCTGACGGTCTCGATCCTGCTGGCCCTCCCGCCGGCCCAGGCGGCTCCCGAGCCCGACACGCCCGCGTCGGCCGATGCGCAGGCCGTCGCCGACGTGCTGGCGAAGGTCTCCGCGGCCTACGCCGACGTCGTCACCGTGCGGGTGGCGCTGACGCAGACGTCCTCGGGACCCTCCTACTTCGAGCCCCTGGTGCAGAGCGGCTCGTTCGTGGTGCAGCGGCCCGACCGCGTGCGCTGGGAGCTGAGCGGGGCCGGGGTCACCAACACCTGGATCAGCGACGGCAGCACCCTCTGGGTGGTGCAGCCGGCGGAGAAGACCGTGCAGGTCTTCAAGCACGTGGCCTTGGGCATCCAGCGCTACATCGGCTTCCTGAGCGGCCTGAGTGGGGTGGAGGAGGACTTCACCGTCGCCTTGGTCCCGTCGGGTGCGGAGGCCGTCGCGGGCCGCACCGTGCTCCGCCTGAGCCCCCGGGAGCGCGACGAGCAGCTCAAGGCCATCCACGTCCAGCTGGACGCCCAGCACCGGGTCGTCGGCGTCGTCCTGCTCAGCCCCTTCGGCGACCGCACCGACATGCAGCTCAGCGACCTCCGCCTGGACGCGACCGCCGGGGACGAGAGCTTCCGCTGGGTGCCGCAGGAGGGCTGGCACGTCGTCGCGATGGATTGACAGCTTGCAGGCGCCGCCCGCCCGCTCCGGGCCGCCCCGGGCCCAGGTACTGCTTGACGCTCGGCGGAGCGTGCCTCAGAGTCCCGCCGCCATGGCCGCACGACTGCCCATCATCCAGCCCGCCTCCTTCACGCCCCCCTCCATCGCACCGGAGCTGCGGGGGGACGGCAAGTCCGTGTTCGTGGTCTCCTTGGGCTGCCCCAAGAACCGCACGGACACGGAGGCCATGCTCGCCCGCATGGGCCAGGCCGGCTACGGGATGGCGCAGGACGCGGAGGGCGCCGACGTCCTGCTGGTCAACACCTGCACCTTCATCGACGCCTCCACCGAGGAGTCCGTGGACACCGTGCTGGAGCTGGCGGAGCTGAAGAAGGCCTCGGGCGACAAGACGCTGGTGGTCACCGGCTGCATGGCCCAGCGCCACCACACCGAGCTGCGCCAGGAGCTGCCGGAGGTCGATCACTTCATCGGCACCGGCGACTACCACCGCATCCTGGAGGTCGTGGCCGATCGCCAGGCGATGGACGTCGTGACCAGCCCGCTGTACGTGCAGGGCGCCGAGGCCCGCGTGAACACGCTGACGCCCTGGTCCGCCTACGTGAAGATCCTGGAGGGCTGCCCCCAGCGCTGCACCTTCTGCATCATCCCGCGGCTGCGCGGGGACCTGATGAGCCGCCCGCTGCCGGTGATCGTGGAGGAGGCGCGCGCCCTGGCGGCCGCCGGCGTCAAGGAGCTGAACCTGGTGGGCCAGGACTCCAACTCCTGGGGCCGGGACATCGGCGACGAGCGCCTGCCGGACCTGCTGACCGCCCTGGACGGCGTCGACGGCATCCAGTGGCTGCGCCTCCTCTACTCCTACCCCGCCAAGTTCAATGAGCGGCTGATCGACACCGTGGCCAGCTTGTCCAGCGTCGTGCCCTACGTCGACATGCCCCTGCAGCACATCAGCGACCCGATCCTCAAGGCCATGCGCCGCGGCGTGGCCCGGGAGCGCACCGAGCGCCTGCTGGACACCCTGCGCGGGCGCATCCCCGATCTGTCGATCCGCACGGGCTTCATCGTCGGCTTCCCCGGCGAGACGGAGGCGCAGTTCCAGGAGCTCTACGACTTCGTGGAGGCGCAGCGCTTCGACAACGTCGGCGTCTTCACGTTCAGCCCCCAGGACGAGACGCCGGCCGCGCACCTGCCCGACCAGGTGCCCCAGGAGGTCCGCCTGGAGCGTCGGGAAGCCCTGATGCTGCTGCAGAAGGACATCCACGCCCAGAAGAGCGAAGAGCAGGTCGGCCGCGTGGTCGACGTGCTCATCGAGGGCGAGCACCCGGAGACGGAGCTGCTGTGGGTGGGGCGCACCCCGAACCAGGCGCCCGAGGTCGACGGCCAGGTGTTGGTGGCGGATGCCGGAGACGCGACGTTCGGCGACATCGTCAAGATGCGCGTCACGGAAGCCGCAGGCTACGACCTGGTGGCCGAGGTCCTCGACGAGGCCTGACGCCGCGCGGGCGGCGTTGGCTAGCCCGGCTGGATCAGGATGGACTGAACCACGGACGCGATCAGCTGGTACTGGTCGTCGGACAAGCCGATCCACTGCACGCCCATGCCCGGGTTGGGGTTGTCGTCCCCCTCCTTGACCTCGTTGACCCAGGTGACTTCACCGTCGACCTGGATCTCGGCCTCGTTGCCGGGGGGCTGGAAGCGCATCTTCAAGCGGGCACCCAGCGGGAGCGGGGTGTCCGTCTCGATGAAGATGCCGCCCTTGCTGATGTTCTGGCTGTACTCGAACAGGAAGTTGCCACCGGTGGCGTCCCGGTAGTTCATCTCCAGCCGGAGAGGTGCTCGACGGTGTACCCGATTCTCGTGCATCGACTCCCCCGATGCGTCCGGCGGAGGCCGCGACGTGCGGTCACTCAAGCAGCGTCCGTCGGCCCCGTCAAGCGGTCCCCTGGGCGGCTCCCGCGCGGGGCCCTATGATCCCCCACATGCGCATCCAGCCCCACGCCCGCGCCCTGGCCCTGTTCGCTGCCGGCCTGCTCACGGGCGCGGCCATCACGGCCGGCGCGACGGGTCCCATCCCCTTCGACCGCCTGGAGGCCTTCTCCCACGCCCTGTCCATCATCCACGCCCGCTACGTCGACGAGCGCGACCCGGACGATCTGGTCTACGACGCCATCGGCGGGCTGACCCAGGGGCTGGACGACCACTCCGTGTTCCTGGCCCCGGACGCCTACAAGCAGATGCTGGAGCAGACGTCGGGGGAGTACTACGGCGTGGGGGTGCAGACGGAGCTGCGCGAGGGCGGCGTGTTCATCACCGCGGTGAGCGAGGGCTCGCCGGCTCTGGAGGCCGGGCTGACCGAGGGCGACCGGATCGTCGCGGTGGACGGCACCCTGGTGACGGCGGAGAACGCGAGCGCCGTCCTGGGCCGGGTCCGCGGGCCCCGGGGCACGGTGGTGTTGCTGGGCATCGAGCGGGGCCCCGAGCGCATGGATCTGGCGGTCCCCCGGGACCAGGTGCACACGCGCTCGGTGCAGGGGGCGCTGCTGGGCGACGGCATCGGCCTGGTGCGCATCGCCCGCTTCCAGAAGCGCACGGTGGACGAGGTCAGCGAGCAGCTGGCCCTGCTGAAGGAGGAGAACGAGGGGCCCCTGTCCGGTCTGGTGATCGACCTGCGCGATAACCCCGGGGGCTACCTGCGCCAGGCGGTGGCCGTGGCGGACCTGTGGCTGGCCGACGGCACCATCGTCAGCACGATCGATCGGGGGCGCGACTCCCAGCAGGATCGGGCCCAGGCCGTGGGCACCGACAAGGCGACGCCCCTGGTGGTGCTGATCAACGGCGGATCGGCCTCCGCCGCGGAGATCCTTGCGGGCGCCCTGCAAGACCTGCAGCGGGCGACGCTGCTGGGCTACACATCCTACGGCAAGGGCTCAGTCCAGCAGTTCTTCGAGCTGGCCGACGGCTCCGCCCTCAAGCTGACCACGGCCCGCTACCTGACCCCCTCGGGCCGCTTCATCCACGGCTCCGGCATCAAGCCGGACCTGGTCCTGGGTGACGGGAACGCACCCTTCGACGCCGAGCGGATGGCCCCCCTCTTCGCCCTGCACCCCACCGACGTGGAGGAGGTTGAGACCGACCCGGAGCTGCACGCGGCCTGGGCGCTGCTCCGGGACCCCGAGGGCGCCGGTCGCTGGTTCGCCGAGCAGCAGCCCGCCGCCGACCCCGCGGAGTCGCCCGTCCCCCTGTAGTGGCTCAGGCGACCGTCCCTGCGCCGTCCTCCGCGCCGGCGGAGCGGTGCTCTACACTCAGCGGCCGATGCGCCGCCACACCACCACCGCCCTGCTCTGGATCCTGGGGGTCAGCGCCCTGGTCCTGCTGGTCGCGCGCGGCGCCCCCTGGATCTGGCCGCAGCTCTTCCCCGCCGGATCGGCCCCCACCGACGCCCCGGCGCTGGAGGCGGCGCCCTCGTCGGAGTACGTCTCGGAGGTGCTGAGCCGCTTCCTGGCCGGCTGGGGACAGCACCTGCCCCCCGGCGATGACGTGTTGGAGCTGCCGCCTGGTCGCCGTTCCCAGGAACTGGAGGCGGGCCTGCGGCAGGAGCCCCGGCTGGCCGGTCTGCAGGTCTACGTGACCCCGGCCGATGAGCTGCACCACAGCCTCCGCGTGTTCAGCGGCGCCCAGCTCCTCCTGCAGCGGAGGGTGCGGCCCTGGCTGCCCGAGGTCCCGGTGGTCCCGTCCGGCAACCGACCGGCCCTGGGGCTGGTGGTGTTGCTGCTCGACGACGTCCCCCTCAAGCGATTGGGCGCGTGGAAGACCCCTCTGGGCCTGGCGATTCCCCCCTTCGCCCCCCACGCTGCCCGCTCGGCTCGCCAGGCGTCCTGGGACGGCAAGGGCGTGCTCGCGCTGGTCGATCCCGGGAGGACCTGGTCGAGCAGAGCCGAGCC
>CALCXL010000542.1 GCA_937907595.1 uncultured Pseudomonadota bacterium | reverse complement strand
AAGGACTTCGCCGCCTCGAGCACCGAGACCCGCAAGATCGTGAAGGAGGAGGAGCGCTGCATCACGTTCCTGGACGGGAAGGGGTTCGTCCGCCAGCGCCAGTTCCTGCACGGCAAGGGGGATGCCTGCGACGTCTGCCGGTGGGACCCGATCTGCGCGGGGATGTTCTCGATGGCCAAGACCTTCGATGAGCGTGAGCAGTCGCCGATCTTCGAGGACCCCGGTCCGGTGATCCGCGCGGTTCTGGGACGAGAGCCGGAACCGGCCCTGCGGGATCGGATCCTCGGCCGCCAGGGTCGGCGCTCGACGACCGAGCAGCCGAGCGAGGAGCGGCGGACGAAGGCGCGCCTGAGGGTGCTGTGAGATGACGACGGAACGCCACGCCAAGAAGACCGCGACGATGGCCGCGACGATGAAGGAGACCACGGGCCGCTCGGTCCCCGAGTGGGTCGCGCTGCTGCGCTCCGAGGGTCCGCCGAATGACCGTGAGTGGCACACGTGGCTCAAGTCCAAGCACGATCTCGGCCACTTCCGGGCCAGGCTGATCGTCAGCGAGGCGCGGAAGACCTAGCCCGCTCCATCTGCGCCTCGAGGGCGTCCCACCCGCGGACGGCCGGCGGCGGTCGGGGGACCGGGTGGACCCCCACCAGCTCCCCCTTGAGTCGACTCTTGCTCCCCCGCAGCGCGTGGACCGCGATCGGCCGCTCACCGTCGTTCCCGTAGAGGACCCGACGGCTGCCCGCCCCCCAGCAGGCGCTCTCCATCCAGCAGGTCGTCCGCCACGAGCCGAGGGCCGCGCCGGTCGAGGTTTCACGCACGCCGTAGGCGAGGACGTCCGAGCCTGACTGTTGGGGGAGATCGAACTGCCACAGGAGCGCGGCTCCGTCCGGCGAGAACGCCACCTCGGTGACCCCCGAGTGACTCCAGATGCGCTTCCCTCGCGCCAGATCGTAGACGTCCACCTCACCCTGATGGAACCCGACGTCAGACACGATCGCGACGTAGCTCCCGTCGGAGCTGACCTCCATCCCGTCCACCCTGGGGCTGAGCCCGTCGACGGACAGCTCCGCCGTCTTCGCGTCGGCAGCCAGCCTCACCAGTCGCCCCTGGTGGAGCAGCACCAGCGTTCCGTCGGCCGCGAGGCCGCAATGCCCGACCCGAACGGCGAGGCGGGAGGAGCCTTCGGGGAGGAAGCGACGGCGGCAGGTCCAACCGTCGGGGTTCCACCAGGAGAGACCGGAGGGGCCGACGGCGACGACCAGCTTCTTCGAACCGAGCCAGCGGGCCCACCACGCGACGCCGCGGCGGGCGGGCGGCTCGACCCCGACCCAGGGGCCGACGGGGGGCCGGTCCCCGCGCGCGCCCATCAGATCCGATCCTCGTACGCGCAGCCCGCCCAGGTCGCGAGCGCACCGGCAATGGCGGGTGCCCAGCCGGAGTCGCACAGCAGGTCGTTGCGGGTGTAGCCGATCATCGCCGCCGCCTCGTTGGACCAGGAGACGAGCAGGTCGACCGCCTCGCCATCCGCCAACTCGGCGCGCACCCCCCGGGCGATGAAGTCGTCGGCGACGAACGCAACCACCCGGACGAGGGACTCACGGAGCAGCCGCCGACCCCCGGCCTCGATCGCACCGCCCGACGCCAGGAGCACCCGCCCCTCGTCGGACCAGACGGTGACCGCCTCGTCCCCCTCGAGCCAGCGGTACGGTCCCGCCTCGTCGTGCTCCCCGATGGCGAAGTCCCCTCTCCAGCTCAGCCAAGCCAGCTCTCGTAGGCCGCATCGGCCCACCGCGCGAGCGCCTTGGCGATGGCGCCCGTCCAACTGGTCTCGTAGATCAGCTCGTTGCGGCTGTACGTGGGGTCCGCCCCGGCGGACCACTTCGGCTCGTAGACCAGCTCGACCACCGCGCCGCCGGTGAGCCGTCCGCGCACGCCGCGGTCGATGTACAGCTCCTCGTCCACAAACGACTGGAAGGCGTCAAAGGCGTCCCGGGAGTACACCTGCCCGCTGGCGAGCCGCAGGTCGAAGGCGTCCGCGACGAGCACCGCGGCGGTCTCGCTCCAGACGGTCACCCCCGGCGCCTCTTCGGTCCACACCAGATCGCAGTTGTCGTCGTAGTAGCCGACCCGGTGTCCGGCGGCTTCGAGTTCGGCCGTGATCGCTTCGATCTCGTCGCGCGCGCAGATCCGCCAGGCGACCTGGACGGCCCCTCCCCCGACGAGGCTGAAGACCGAGATCGTGGCCTTGTCGTCGCGCGGGGTGATCTCCCACGCGGCGATCTTGGGGGACTCGCCCGCGAGGGCTTCATCGAACGTCGGACGGGTCATGCGCGGACTCCCTCGTCGCTCACGGTGTCGAAGAGTTGTCGCAACACGAAGCACTCGGGCCGGAAGCTGTAGTAGTTCTCCGTCGCCCACGCCCGGACCTGCTCACGCGTCGTCGCGTCCGCTTCGTGGGCCAGGTGGGTGCCTGCGACGACCACCAACTCGTCGCGTTCGACGGTGTACAGCGAGGTAAGCAGCTTGGCTGCCCCGCCTGGACGAGGCTCCGCCAACGCGGTCGCGTGGCGCGCCAACCAGTCGGCATCCAGCTTCGCGAGATCGATCCAGTGGTCGCTGCTCAGCGAGGTCGTGGGCACGAGCGCCAGCTCCCGAACCCGCCGGATCGCCGTCAGGTCGGTCTCGTCCGGCCTGCGCCCGACGTCGGTTGCCCGCGCCAGGAGCAGCGAGAGGACATCCCACACGTCCCCGTCGCAGTCAGCGTAGGCGCTCTCCTCGAGGGTTCCGAGGGCGTCGAGGACCTCGGGGAACGCGGCCGAGGCCGGGGCGTGCTTGAAGTACAGGAGGGCTTGTGCGATCCGCACGCCATCTCCGCTGCGGAGGGACTGGGCCATCGTCTGGTCGAAGCGGTCCACTAGGGGGAGGCCGGTCAGCCGCTCACGGACCCGGTAGACCCACTGGATCGCGGCGACCCGCTGGCTCGGAGCGGCGGCCTCGGGAACCTCTCCCCGAGCGGTCGAAGCCAACAACTCGACGAAGTCATGATCCGGACCGATTGTCACCCCGTCGATGTCGAAGGGCGGCTTCGGCAGCGCGTGACCCGCGCAGCGCCAGGGGAGCAACGCGTCCCCTTCGCTGGGGTCGTGGTCCTCGCTCTCCATGAGCGTCATGCGCGGCTCGAGGAAGACGGTGCATCGGCACGCGTAGAGGCGACCCGTCTCGACCCGTTCGACGTAGTTCAGGGTCAGCCAGTCGTCGGTCTCGTACAGCTCGGCCACGTGGGCGCGACCGTCACCGACCAACGCGGTCTCGGCGCGGTTCCGGACCATCGCCTTGCACAGCTTGCAGCGCAGGCGGCTGCACCCCACCGACGCGACGACCGCGGCGCCCGCGAACTCGGTCGGATCGCTGGGCACCAGCCCGCTGCTCCCGACCGTCACGCCCCGATTGCAGCAGATGTTCCGGCGCGCCATCTACTTCTTCGCGGCCTTCCGGTTGAGACCCAGCAGGTCCTCCACCGTCGTGCCTTCCTCGAGGACCGACTTGGCGAGGTCCTTGACCGTGCCGTCGGGCATCGGCTTGAACGGGAGGTAGACGCCCGGCTCGTAGGGCACGTGCGGAAGCGATGCGCTCATCACCTCGTGGAAGCTGTGGGCCTCGATGGTCACGAGGTGACCGTAGATCGCCATGCGCGCGCCCGGCAGCGGCGCCCCCATCTGCGCGGCCTGGTTCATGAAGCGGTGCGCGTTGCCGGAGATGCCGGCCTTGAGCGGCATGTTGAGCGCCTTGGCATCCACGATGAACTTGTGCTTGGCGTCGACCAGGTTCGACAGGATGCCCGCCATGAACGGCGCCATGTCCTTGTCCGGCCCGTCGCCCACCCGCTCGTCGTCCGAGAGGTTGAGATCGGAGTCGTTGACGTCGATCTTCGACCGCAGCCGCGGGTCCATGTTGTCGCCGACCGAGTCGAGCACCGGCGAGACCTCCTTGCCCTTGCCGTCGATGACGCCGGTCTTCTTCAGCTTCGCGACCAAGGTCTCCTTGGTGTCTTCGGGAGTCGCCTCGACGCCCTTGCGGTGCTTGACGAGGAACCGGAGGGACTGCTCGTCGAGGATCTCGATCGGCACGACCGGCGCCTTGGCGTCCATGTCGTAGGCCTTGAGCCCTTCCCGCTTGTCGGTGGACGTGGCCCGGGCGAGCTTGTCGCTGGTCCGCGCGTGCTCCATCGGAGCGTTCCCCTCCATGTTGCCGGCGATCTTCTTGCCGGCCGTCATGCGCTCCTTGAACGCCCCCTTGCCTTCGAAGGCCATGCCTGGGGCGTCCTTGCGCATCTTCGTGACGGCCTTGGACATCAGCTCGATCGACGGCCCCTCGGAGGAGATCTTCTTGAGGACGCTCTCGACCTCCTTGTCGGCCATCTTGTAGAGCTCTTCGGCCATCACGTTGCGGAAGCCGATCAGGGTCTGCACGGGTCTGGCTCTGACACTGATCACGGGGATCGAGTACGGCGGCGGATCCGGAT
>CALCXL010000541.1 GCA_937907595.1 uncultured Pseudomonadota bacterium | reverse complement strand
TGTCGTCGTCGTCCCCGCCGCTGTCGTCGTCGTCCCCGCCGCTGTCGTCGTCGTCGGACGTGTCGTCGTCGTCCGAGGCGTCGTCGTCGTCGCCGGGATCGTCGCAGCCCTCGCCGGGAAAGACCGACGGGTCCGCGTCGTCGCAGTCCCCCTCGCAGACCGTCCAGCCGTCCCCGTCCCCGTCGGGGCTCTCGTCCTGTACGCCGTCGCAGTCGTCGTCGACGCCGTTGCAGGCCTCGGCGGCGCCGGGGTGAACGGACGCGTCGGAGTCGTCGCAGTCGCCGTCGCAGCGGCCGAAGCCGTCCCCGTCGGCGTCCAGCGGCTCGTCCACGTCCCCGTCGCAGTCGTCGTCGCGGGCGTTGCAGAGCTCCTCGGCGCCGGGGAAGACGGAGGGGTCGGCGTCGTCGCAGTCCCCCATGCAGCCGGCGACGCCGTCGCCGTCCAGGTCGTCGTCGCTGTCGATCACGCCATCGCAGTCGCTGTCCACCCCGTCGCAGCCGTCGGACGCCCCGGGCCGCACCGCGGTGTCCGAGTCGTCGCAGTCCCCTCCCCCTTCGGAGAGCCCGTCGCCGTCGTTGTCCACGGACCCCGGCACCGCCGCCTGGATGTCGTCCAGACCGAAGCCGTCCTCCACCTCGGTGGCGAAGAAGCGCACCGTGTCCGCGTGCTCGTCGAACCAGATGCCGCGGAAGACGCCGCCGTCCAGCCCCTCCCCCTCCACGTCGACGACGACGCTGTCCACGAGGTCCGGGCCCAGCCAGGCCTCGATCGTGATCACGCCCTCCCCGTCGACAACCCAGAGGCCCAGGGCGAACTGCGGCTCGTCGAAGACCACGCTGAGCTCGGCCGAGCCGTCGGGGCTGAAGCCCACCACCGCCAGACGGGCGCCGTGGCCTGCGGCGCCAAAGGCCTCAGGCAGCACGAAGAGGGGATCCGGGCCGGTGAAGTGGATGCCGGAGGAGGCGTACTGCTCGCCGAGCACCGCCCCCGCGCTCTGGTCCTCGAAGTCCACCAGCAGGCCGCCCCCCGCGCCCGGATCGGCGGTCAGCAGGGCCTCGTGGGCGGCGGGGTCCTGCACGACCGTCGCTGCCTGGGCCGCCAGGGGCAGCCACAGGGCGAGGGTGCAAGGGAGGAGCCGGGACGTCATGCCTGCCCCATCGGCGGCCGGGCGCCGGGCTGTAGCGATCTTGCGTCCGGGGCGAACGATCGACGCATTCTGTTCAAGAAGCAGCGCGCGGTGCCGATGGGCAACACAGAGTGATCGTTGCCGAGCACCGGGGGGTGCGCCGTGAGAACAAGGGAGTCAGGGATGTCGGGATTCAACGCACAGTTCGAGGACGAGAACGTTGACGGGACGTTCGGCGACGGGCCCAGCGGGCGGCACAGCTCCGAGAACTACCTCCCCGCGTCGATGGAGAACGTTGCCGCGGCGGCGCTCCAGCCCCTCCGCGACGCGGTGGTCAAGACGGAGCAGCTTGGCGACGAGGACGACCGACGCTTCCGGCGCGACCTCGACGACATCCTCTACGACGTCCACCACGGCATGACGCCCCACAGCGCCGGGCGGGCGGTGCACAAGCTGGACGGCGCCATCGACGGCTGGTTCCGTCGGCGACGCGCCCGCCTGCGTGAGCGCGACCGCGAGCTCACGGGCGTGATCTCCTCCATGGGCCAGGCCCTCAAGGACCTGCAGGGCGACGACGCCGGCTTCCACGACGGCCTGGACGCTCACCTGGAGCGCGTCACCAGCGCCGCCGACAGCGTGCAGGTGCGCTCCGTCTCCGCCCGCATCAACCGGATCGTCGAGGCGGCCAAGCGCCAGGCGGTGGAGCAGAAGGCCGCCAGCGAGAAGAAGGTCCGGCAGATGTCGGAGCTCATGCAGGGCCTGGTCGAGCAGCTGCACGAGACCCAGGCCGCCCTGGAGATCGACGCGCTCACGGGCCTGTACAACCGCGGGTCCTTCGACCAGCGGCTGGCCCAGGAGCTCAACAAGTGCCGGCTGGCGCCCTACAACTTCAGCCTGATCATGATCGACCTGGACAAGTTCAAGTCGGTGAACGACGACTACGGCCACGTCGGCGGAGACCGCGTGCTCAAGGCCTGCGCCAACGCGCTGCAGGCCGTGGTCATGAGGACCACCGACTTCTGCGCGCGCTACGGCGGCGAGGAGATGGCGATCATCCTGTCGGACACCCGCGCCGAGCAGGCGATCAAGGTGGCCGAGGCCGTGCGCGCGCGCATGATGGCCGAGCCCATCCAGACCGGTTCGGCCCTGCACACCCAGACCGCCAGCCTGGGCGTGGCCGAAGGCTGCGACACCGACAGCGCCGACGACCTGATCCACCGCGCGGACTCCTGCCTGTACCTGGCCAAGCAGAACGGCCGGAACCAGGTCGTGGCCGCCGGCGTGGGCCTGGGTCGACGGATCCCGCTCCCCGACGCCCTGCTCTGAGGGCACGAAACGAGGGGTAATGTCCCCGGCGCGATCCCCCCGCTACGCTCGGGGCATGCGCGCTGGAAGGACCGGTCCCGAGAACGACGCTGCCCGCAACCGGGTGGGTGGCTGGACCCTCACGAAGTCCCTGGCGGCCCTCGGTCCCGCCCGACGCTGCGAGGCCCAGGACGGCCGGGGGCGCCATGGCATGCTGCTCGTGCAGCGTCGACGGCCGGGCAACGCCACCGCCTTCGCAGCCTGGCGGGCCCTCGCGCAGCGCCCTCCCCCACCCCACCCCGGGCTGCTCCCGGTGCTGGGTTTCGCCGAGGACGCCGAGCACTTCGCGCTGGTGATCGAGGGGCGGGAGGCCCGCTCCCTGGCCTCGTGGTTCGTGGAGGATCAGCCGACCATGAGCCAGTGCCTGGCCGTGTTCTGCCGCCTCGTCGACGCCACCCAGGCCCTGCACGGGGCGGGCCTGGTGCACGGCGCGATCCGACCGGACACCGTGCTCATCGACGCCGGCGGCGACCCCCTGCTCCTGGGGCCCGGGGGCCTCACGGCCGGCCCCCTGGGGCGACGCGCGCAGGCCGGACTGGAGGCGGTGTACCAGGCGCCGGAGCTGGTGGTCGCCCCGGTCGCGGTGGAGCCCCACTGCGACGTCTACGCGTTGGGGTGCCTGCTGTACTTCCTGGGCGTGGGCGCGCACCCCTGGGGCGCCGGCCAGAGCGGCTCGGCCCTGGTGCGCAAGAAGCGTGACGCGGCCTTCGACCCGCCCCTGGCCACCAGCCGCGTGCCCACCCGGGAGCTGGTGGAGGTCCTGCACCTCTGCACGAAGGCCTCACCCACCGATCGGCCGCCGGATGCCGGAGCCCTGGCGCCCGAGTTGGCCGCACGGGGCCTCTGGTCCCAGGCCGTCGACGACACCTTCGACGCCTTCCACGACTTCTTCGCGACCGGCTCGGCCCCCGCCCTGCCGGTGCTCGAGCCGAGCGGGCCGCCCGCGAACGAGGCGCCGGGCTTCTGGGACGACGACTGGTAGCGGGGCCGGAGATCAGCCGCGGGGCTGCGCTCGAGGCGGGCCGCCGCTGACCTCCTCGGGCATCCTCTCCAGCAGGCGCCGCTTGCGGCCCCGCTCGGTCGCCGGCTGCTTCTTGGGTTCGACCTTGGGCGGCGCGGCGCGGGGCGGGGGCGGCTCGGCCCAGTCGATGCCCGCGGCCAGGATCCGAACCTGATCGCCGGGGGGGTCGTAGCCCGCCAGAACCTCGCCTTCGGACCAGGTCCCGCGCGGCACAACGCTCACGGAGACCAGGGACGGCTCGATGGCCAGACGCGAGGCCAGGGCCGCCGCGACGTCGCGCCCGTGCTGCTCGGCCAGGGAGATCGGATCCAGGTAGTGCCAGCGGTCGTGGCCCCCCTCCGCCGGCTGCACGATCACGACCTCCCGGCCGGGTGGTGGCGGCGAGGAGGACGGGACCGGGCTCTCGTAGAGCCGATCCACGGGCACCGTGGCCGTGCCGGGCGCGGGCCCGAACGGCGCGTCGTTCTCGGCCGAGATCAGCCGCTCCAGATCGGGGACCTCGCTGCCGAGCTCCTCCAGCCGCACGTGCACCTCGACCCGCAGGGGGCCGTCCATGGAGCGCAGCCCGTCGAGCCACGTGCTCAGGTAGTCCGAGCCCGCGCCGCCCAGGTGCGCTTCGTGGTTGGCGAAGAGGTCGTCGCGGGAGAAGGTCACCCGCACGTCCCGGGGCCGCTCCCCAACGGCGCCCGTGGCTCGCGCGCGGTCGCCGACGTGGACCTGATCCGGGGGGGCGCCGCTCTCGTCCAGGCCGGCCGGCACCGCCTGGGGGGGCGGGCCATGCCAGGTCGCGACCGCACCGTCAGGGCCCACCTGCAACACGCGCACCCGGGCCACGTCCCACCAGATCGCGGCGTCGCGGTAGGGCGCCGTGCCCCGGGCCCCCGGCAGGCGGCGGTAGACCGACAGGATCGCGCCGGGCCCCAAGCCGGGCTCGTCGCCGGGCTCCAGGACGAGCAGATCGCCGTGCACGGCCACGATCTGCGCCGCCCGCCGGGGAGCGGGGGAGTCGATCTGCTGCGCTGCCGCGGGGACGGCGAGCGGGAGGGTCAGCAGGAGGGTCAGCAGGGCAGGAGCCTTCATGGCAGCCTCACATCAAGAGGGTCAGGCCCAGGGACACGCCCGCGGCCGAGAGGTCGAGGCCCGGGGCCCCCAGGTTGCTGGACGAGCGCACCGATCCTTCGACGTGCACGTACACCGCATCGATCAGGGGCGGACCCGAGAGGCGTCCTTCGAAGTCCAGCTCGGGGAAGGGCAGCCTGAACTGCGCGCCGCCGGCGGCGTGGGGCCCGAACTTCACGCCCCAGGGCAGCGTGGCCGGGGAGGTGGCGTGGTCGACCTCGTGCCAGACGACGGCCGTGACCCCGAAGCGCGCGTAGGGCACCGCGATCTGGTCCTTCCACAGCGCCATGCGCAGGTGGCCTTCGACCGCGATGGGGATCTGCCAGAACAGCGCCTCGGAGGGGGTCGCGCCGCTGGGGGCGACGCCGGTGCCGCGGCGGAACTGCAGCCCGCCGGAGAAGCCGAAGCCGAAGCGCTCCTCGAACAGGAACGTCGCCCGGACCTCCACCTGCAGGGGGTTCTCGCGGCCGTAGACCTGCTTCATCGCCGGGCCGTCCTGCAGCAGCGCGCCCACCTGCACGCTGGCCAGGAGGCTGCGATCTGGCGGCGGCGGCAGCTCGCTGGGTCGGGGCGCCTCCACCATCTCCGCCCACGCGGGCGTCGACGCGAGCAGCGCCAGGAGGATCAGGGCGGGGCGGAGCACTAGTCCGCCCGGCGGCGCAGGTGCTGCCGCTGCAGATCGAAGAGCAGGCGCACCAGGCGCTGCTGGCTGGGCGCGGCCATCTCCACGAACTCCAGGCCCAGATCGAAGCCCTCCGCGGCGGGCCGGCAGCGGGCCACCCGGGAGTCCAGCCGGAAGGGCACCGCGGTCTGGTCGCACTCGATGGTGAACTCCACCTCCAGGTGCGTGCCCTCGGGGATGCGCTGGCTCCACAGGAAGCCGACGCCGCCGGCGCTGAGGTTCACCTCCAGCACCAACGCCGGGCACCACTCGCTGGCGCCGCCCCCGGTCTGGCTGGCCTGCCCCACCAGGGCGTCGAGGGTGGCCATGAGCTTGTCCACGAAGACGCGCCCCGCGGGGCTCGCCTCCTTGCGGAAGCGGGCCGCGGCTGAGGACAGGGCCTCGAACGCCTCCACCGGATCGTTGGCCAGGCTGCCGGCTGGCTCATCGGTCAGCGACGCCTCGCGCAGCCGCAGCTTCGCGTTGGTGCTCAGTCGATAGTGATTGCGGCGCTCGGCGGGCTTCGGACGCGCGACGCTCATGGACACCTCCCGGTCAGACCGTGCTGGTCGCTGAGTGGGGA
>CALCXL010000540.1 GCA_937907595.1 uncultured Pseudomonadota bacterium | reverse complement strand
ACGGTCTGCGGCGTGGTGCTGGCGCCCGGGGACGTGGACGTCTTCGCCATCACCGTGCCGCTGTTCACGCGGGTGACGGTGGACGTCAGCGCGGAGGTGGACGGCTCGCCCCTGGACAGCTTCGTGCGGCTGCTCGACGGCGGCGGCAACGAGCTGCTGAGCAACGACGACGACCCCTCGGGAAGCCTGGACTCGTTCCTGCAGTTCACGGCCATCGACGCCGGCGTCTTCTACGTCGAGGTCGGCTCCTTCCAGAACAACACCGGCTCGCCGGCCCACAACTACGAGCTGACCGTCTCCTCGGGCGACGCCTGCGACGTGGTGGAGGTGGGCGGCAGCGGCAGCCCGGCGACCGCGGTGCCGACGGTCGTGGGCGGCTTCACCTGCGGGGAGATCGACCCGCCCTTCCTGGTGATCAGCACCGACGAGGACTGGTTCAGCTTCGTGGGGCAGGCCGGGCAGACGCTGCGCTTCGACGTCTTCGCGCGGGCCTTCGGCAGCAGCCTGGGCGCGCAGCTGAAGATCAAGAATGCGGCGGGCCAGGAGCTGGCGGCGGCGCACCCCGGCGGCTTCACCGACCCGGTGCTGCTCTACACCTTCTCCGCCACGGACACCTACTACGCGGTGGTGGAGGCCGACCTCTACGTCATCAACGACAGCGGCCCCTACAGCCTCCTCATCTGGGAGCCGTAGCGGCCGGACGGTCGATCCGCGGCCTCAGCCGACGATGACTTCCTTGATGAGCTCGATCGCTTCGCCCTCGATGGCGGGGATGACCTCCAGGGCGGTGCCCTCGGCCAGCTTCCGGCAGTGCGCCAGCTTGCGATCGATCGCGTCGTCGTCGTGCATGGGATCGTGCGAGAAGAGCGCCACGCGGGCGGCGTTGGCCTTGAGGGCGATGTCCACGACGTCGGGGTAGCAGGTGTGACCCCAGCCCCGCTTGGTGAGGTAGTCCTCCGGCGTGTACTGGCTGTCGGCGATGTACAGGTCCGTGTCCCGCACGAAGTCGATCAGCTGCCCGTCGCGCCCCGTGGCGTACTCCGTGGCCACCGAGTCCTCGCCGTTGGCGCCGGGGAGCAGGCGGCGGTAGGGCTCCGTGTCCGTGGCGTAGACCACCGACGTGTCCCCGCAGGTCACGCGGTACGCCATCGTCACGCCGGGGTGGTTGACGTAGATCGCGTGGACCTGGAAGGCGCCGGCCGTGAAGTGGGGCTCGCGCACCTCCTCCACGTGGATGTCCGCGGCCATGTCGCCCAGGGAGACGGGGAAGTACTCGGGGTCCATCTGGCCGCGCAGCACCTTCTCCAGGGGCTTGTCCAGGGAGGGCGGGCCGTGGATTTCCAGGCGGTTGCCGGGCACGAAGGCCGGCACGAAGAAGGGAAAGCCCTGGATGTGATCCCAGTGGGTGTGGGTGATCAGCATCTTGATGTCCAGGGGGCGCCCACCCGCGCCGGCCTGCAGCGCCACGCCCAGGGGGCGCAGGCCGGTGCCGGCGTCGAGGATCAGCAGATCCCGGCCGCGCTCCACCGTCACGCAGGGCGTGTTGCCGCCGTAGCGCACCGTCTCCGGACCGGGGGTGGCGATGGAGCCGCGAACGCCCCAGAAGCGCACCCGGAGCGTGTCCAGCACCCGGGAGACCACGGCGAGCAGGGCGGGGGGGCGGAAGGGCTTGGCCAGGAAAGCCGCGGCGCCCATCTCCAGCGCCTTGCGCTGATCGGCGGGGTAGGCCTTGGCCGACAGCACGATCACGGGGAGGCGGCGGGTGGAGGGCGTTGCCTTGAGGCGCTGAAGGACCTCGTAGCCGTGCATGCGCGGCGTCAGGAGATCCGAGACCACCAGGTCCAGGCGCTCCTTCTGCGCAAGCTCATAGCCCGCCTGCCCGTCGGGGGCGGTGAGGACCTCGTAGCCTGCTCGTTCAAGGACCGTGCGCACGAGGTCGCGCACGGTGTCCTCGTCTTCGATCACCAGGATTCGCAGGGTGTCGCCGGCCAAGTGCCCCTCCAGGCCCCGAGCATATCGTGCCGGGCCGTCCGGGTCTTGTCGGGGGGTCGCCTTGCTGCGCGGAGCGGGCCCCATTCGCCCCCGTTCGAGGGGGGAGCGCGGCCCATCTGGAGCGTCAAAGCTGCAGCAGCGCCACCTTCAGGGGCGGTCGGCCGTCGGGGCTGGGCACGTCGCCGTCGGGCTCCAATACGTCGATCTGTTGGCAGGGACGGCCGGCCTTCTCCGCGCATCGACGCACAGCGCCCAGCCATTCGTCCCGATCCACCGACGGCATGTGGTTGGTGACCAGGGCCCAGCCCCCCGGGCGGGTGGCCAGGAGCGCCGGCTTGAGCAGGGAGGCGTAGTCCCGCACCACGTCCACGGCGCCGAAGGGGCTGCGGGCCCAGCGGGGGGGATCCAACACGACGGCGTCGAAGGTGCGGGCGGCCAGGCGCTTGTAGCGACGACGGGCGCCGCGGCCGCTCACGCGCAGGCCGGCCAGCTGCCGCACCGCGGGGAAGAAGTCCTGCTCCAGGGTGACGAAGCCGTCGTCGTCGAAGCCGTTGAGCGCGGCGTTGCGCCGGCCGACGTCCAGGGCCGAGCGGGCGAAGTCGACGTTGAGCACCGAGCGCGCGCCGCCCGCCCGGGCGACCACCCCCACCCCGCAGGTGTAGGCGAAGCAGTTGAGCAGATCGCCGCTGGCCCGCTGGCGGATGACCCGCCGCGCCGCGCGGAGATCCACGAAGAGCAGCGGGTCCTTGCCCCGGTGGCGGGGGGTGACGTCGAAGCGCAGTCCGCCCTCGTGGCCGATGGGGTCCGCGGGGATCGGCCCGTCCTGCCAGGCCGTCCAGGGGGGGCCGCCGCCCTCGCCCCGGTGGTTCCAGACGGGCACCAGGTCCAGGCCCAGGGCTTCACGCACCGCCGCGGCGGCTGCCTCGGGGAACGCCGCCGGCAGCGGATCGCGCCAGGTCTGCAGGAGCAGGATGGGCCCGTAGCGGTCGATGGCGAGGCCCGGCGCGCCCTCGGTGGCGCCGTGCAGCAGGCGCACGATGTCCGTGCCCTCGGCCTCCAGCCGCTCCAGCAGGGGACCGCGGGCCTCCAGGGCTCGTCGGAGCGCGTCGATCATCGGGTGCCTGGCATGCTGGGGCCTCAGAAGGCCCGGTCGAACTCGGCGCGCAGCAGCGCGGGCAGGTTGGCGTCGTCGACGACGTCGCCGTGGCAGGGCAGCAGCCGGCTGGGCGCCCGGGCGGCCAGTTGATCGTCGAAGAAGGCCTTCGTCGCCGGCTTCTTGGCGCCGATCAGCTTCATCACGAAGGTGTTGACCCGCAGGCCCGGCGCGCTCTTCGTCCACTTGAACAGCAGCGCGAACAGCGGGTTCGGCGGCAGCTCGGCCATGTTGGCCAGGACCTCGTTGGTGAACCAGGTGGTCTGGCCGGCGTGGGTCACCGCCACGAACAGGTCGTTGTGCTTCTGATCGGGCATCTCCACGGCGTAGACCGAGTCAGGCAGCAACGCCTGCAGCGCGTCGATGCTCTCCAGGCCCAGGTCCAGGCCCTTGTGCTGGCCGGGGATGCGGGCCAGGCCGCCGGTGGTGGCGAACAGGCGGGCGTCGGGGTAGCGCGCCTTCCAGCCCGGCAGGCCCAGGTGGTGGAAGGGGCCGGGGGAGACCAGCGCCGTCACCGGGCCGATGGCGTCCAGCTCCGCGAAGGAGGCGTCGGAGACCTCCAGGCCGGGGCTGAGGATCATCAGCCCGCCGTCCTGGATCCGCACGGCGACGGTGTTGATCTTCGTCTTGTTGAAGGGGTAGGTCGCCAGCCAGAGGCCCGCGTCCTCGTCGATGGTCTTCCAGTGCTCGCCCACGGCGCTCTCCTCCTGTCGTCGCCGGTGGGGCGCCCTACACGTTGAAGCGGAAGTGCATGACGTCGCCGTCGCGCACCACGTACTCCTTGCCCTCGACGCCCAGCTTGCCCGCCGCCTTGAGGCCGGCCTCGGAGCCGCAGGCCTCCAGGTCCTCGATGGCGTAGACCTCCGCGCGGATGAAGCCGCGCTCGAAGTCGCCGTGGATCACGCCGGCCGCCTGCGGCGCCTTCATGCCCTGCTTGATGGTCCAGGCGCGGATCTCCTTCACCCCGGCGGTGAAGTAGGTGGCCAGGCCCAGCAGCGCGTAGGTCTCCCGGGCCAGGCGGTGCAGGCCCGGCTCCTCCAGGCCCAGGTCGGCCAGGAACTCGGCGCGCTCGTCCGGCTCCAGCTCCGACAGCTCCGACTCCACCTGCGCGGAGATCACGACCACGCCGGCGCCCTCGGCCTGCGCGTGCGCGCGAACGGCGTCCACGTGGGCGTTGGCCTGGGTGACCCCGTCCTCGGCCACGTTGCACACGTAGAGCACGGGCTTGATGGTGATCGGCCCCAGGTCCCGCAGCGCCTTGCGCTCCTCCTCGGTCCAGGTGCCCGCGCGGAGGGCGGTGCCCTCCTCGAGCAGGTCGACCATCTTGCGGGCCACGTCGCGGTTGAAGGCGGCCTCCTTGTCGCCGCCCTTGGCCGCCTTGGTCCACTTGTCCAGCCGCTTGGCCGCGCCGTCCAGGTCCGCCAGGGCCAGCTCGATGTCGATGGTCTCGATGTCGCGGATCGGGTCAACCGAGCCGTCGACGTGCACGACGTCGCCGTCCTCGAAGCAGCGCACCACGTGCAGGACGGCGTCGACGGAGCGGATGTGGCCCAGGAACTGGTTGCCCAGGCCCTCGCCCTTGCTCGCTCCGCGCACCAGGCCGGCGATGTCCACGATCTCCACCGCCGCCGGGATCACCCGGTCCGTGGGGATGAGCTTGTGGATGCGCTCCAGCCGCGGGTCCGGCACCGGCACGACGCCGACGTTGGGCTCGATGGTGCAGAACGGGTAGTTGGCGCTCTCGGCGCCCGCCGCGGTCAGGGCGTTGAAGAGGGTCGACTTGCCGACGTTGGGCAGGCCGACGATGCCGGCTTGGAGGGCCATGGATGCTCCCGGGTGCGCAAGGAGCGCCCTTGTAGAGCAGCCGTGCAGGCTTGTCGACCGGTCAGGGGCGGCGGCGGCGAACCAGGAAGGGGAGGGCCAGGGCCAGGGCCGCGCCCGATCGCCCCGAGGCCATGGAGCAGTCGGGGCCCGCGTCGTCGGCTGCGTCGCCGTCGGGCGGGGACGCCTTGGACGCGCCGGGGCCGCGCGGCGGGTCGGCGGGCGGGGGCTTGGGGGTGGGTTCGGCGGCGGTCTGTGGGGTGGCGTCGGCAGACGCGCCGTCGGCGGGCGGCGGCGTGGCCGGGGGAGCCGCGTCGCCGGTGGG
>CALCXL010000539.1 GCA_937907595.1 uncultured Pseudomonadota bacterium | reverse complement strand
CCGCGCGGCGCCCGCCGGCTCCAGCGGCCCCAGGTCCAGCCCCGAGGGGTTGCGCTCCAGCGTCCTGAGGCTGAGCCGGGGACCGAAAGGCCGCCGCGCGATCCCGTGCCGGCCGGTGCGCAGCGCCAGATCCAGCAGCCCCCGGGAGCCCAGCTTCCGGGCCGCGGCGACGGTGATGCGGTCGCGTCGGGCGGCCTTGTGCTCGCTGGTGCGGGCCAGGCGGGCGGCGAGGCCGGTGAGGATGTCCCAGTCGTCCAGGGCGCCGGCGGGCCGCGGGAACACCGGTCGGCCGTACTTGACCGTGTTGCGCACCGACAGGCCGTGGAAGGCCAGGCCGAAGTGGTCGGTCTCCAGGTGCGACAGGGGGGGCAGCACCAGATCGGCCTTGCTGGACGTCGCCGTGATCCAGGGGTCGATGGCGACGTAGAAGTCCAGGCCGTCGATGGCGCCCGCCAGCTTCTTGCCGTTCGGGGTGGAGAGCACCGGGTTGCCCGCGACGGTGATGAGGGCGCGGATCTGCCCCTCCCCCGGCTCCAACATCTCGTCGGCCATCGCCGCTGCGGGCAATTCGCCGTTGAGCTCGGGCAGGTCGGTCGCCCGGGTCCTCCAGCGCCCCCAACTGCCCGTCGGCCCCACCAGCCTCGTCAGCTCCACCAGGTCCACGGCCGGCGCGGACCACATGAGGCCGCCCTCGCGGTCCAGGTTCCCCGTCAACGCGGAGACGGCGTACACCAGCCAGCTGCCCAGCCCGCCGAACTCCGTTGTGGAGACGCCCAGCCGCCCGTAGAGCACCGCGCGATCGGCGGCGGCGTGCTCCCGCACCAGTGCCCGCAGGACCGAGGGCGCGATGCCGGTGGTGGCGGCGACCCGCTCGGGGGTCCACGGCGCCACGGCCTGGGCCAGGGCATCGGCGCCCTCCAGCCCCTCGGTCCGGGCCAGCCCCTCGTCGAAGAGCACCTGCAGCCAGGCCAGCAGCAGCAGGGCGTCGGTGCCCGGCCGCACGAAGTGGAAGGCGTCGGCCACCTCCGCCGTCTCGCTGCGCCGCGGGTCGATGACCACCAGGCGACCCGAGCGCTCGCGCAGCTCCTTGAGGCGCCGCTTCATGTCCGGCGCGGTCATCAGGGAGCCGTTGGAGACCACCGGGTTGGCGCCCAGGACCACCAGGTGCATGGTCCGGTCGATGTCGGGCACCGGCATGGCCAGGGGGTGCCCGAACATCTGCCAGGCCGCGAACATGTGCGGCGCCTGATCCACCGTGGACGCGCTGTAGCGGTTGCGGGTGTGCAGGGCGTCGCCCAGGAGCTGCGCACCGAGCAGCGCCGAGTACTTGTGGGCGACGGGGTTGCCCAGGTACATCGCCACGCTGTGTCGACCGTGCTCCCGCTGCACGGCGCCGATGCGCTCCGCCGCCAGATCCAGCGCCTCGGGCCAGGAGATCGCCTGCCACTGGTGCCCCACCCGCTTCATCGGCCCCCTCAGGCGATCGGGGTCCTCGTGCAGGTCCTGCAGGGCGGTGGCCTTGGGGCAGATGTGCCCGCGGCTCAGGGGATCGTCGGGGTTGCCGCGGATGGAGACCACGCGGTCGCCCGACGTCGTGATGTTCAGCCCGCAGAGGGCCTCGCAGAGGCAGCAGGTGCTGTGGTGCAGGATCTCGGTGGCCATGCGGTGGTTATAGGCCAGCGGAGCGGCCGGGGTAGAGGCGGCAGCCCCGGATCTGCGCATCAAGACGGTCTTTTAGAGAGCAG
>CALCXL010000538.1 GCA_937907595.1 uncultured Pseudomonadota bacterium | reverse complement strand
GCCGGGGCGACGTTCCGCAGCAGGGCGCCGATCCCGCCCAGGCCCGCCCGCTGATCGGGGGTCAGCAGGGCCGCCGGGTCGGTGTGGCCCCAGGCCGTCGCCAGCAGGCCGCCGAAGAGGGCCAGGGCGACCGCGAAGGGCCAGAGATCCCGCCGTCGACCGCGCCCTCCTGCGAGGCGATCGTCCACCAGCAGCAGCAGCGGCAGCGTGATCACCGTCGCCTTGCTCAGCAGCCCCAGCAGCAGGAGCCCGGCCGCCGCCCCGCGCCAGAGCGCCCGCCCGCGCCCCCAGCGCCAAGTCAGGAAGGCGCCGACACAGGCCAGGTTGGCCACCTGATCGTCGCGGCCGGCCAGGTAGTAGATCGCCTGGTTGCTGGCCGGGGCCAGGCCCACCAGCGCGCCCGCGACGAGCGCGGCGGGGCGGGAGCGGCCGAGCTCGAAGGCCAGGGCGTAGACGGCGGCCGTGAGCAGCAGGTGCAGTCCGGCGTTGGTGGCGTAGTAGCCCAGGGGCCGCAGGCCGAGGAGCAGGGCGTTGAGCCCCCACAGCAGCCAGGGGATCGGCCGCATGGCCGTAACGCCGTCGGGGGAGAAGACGTTGTGGGTCCAGGCGGCGGCGTCCCCACGGGCGATGCCCAGACCGGCTTCCAGGTGCAGGAAGTCGTCGGGGTCCGAGAACCCTCCGCCCAGGGCAGGCGCATTGAGCACGAACACCGACAGCAGCAGGCCGAGCAGGGGCAGGGCGTGGGCCCGCAGGCGCTCGGAGACCGGGAGCATGAGGCATGAGACCGGGGGGGCTGGATCCTGTCAACCGGGGCGGCGGCGGGCCCCTCCCAGTGCGTCATCCGCGGTGTTCATCGGGGGCCTGGCCGCCGCGCCCCGCCCCATCCGGAGCGCCCCGCGCCCGCCCCTCGCCCCTCGGCCTGCTAGAACCCAGCCCGTGACCAGCAACCCCACCGAGCTCACGCGCCTGCAGTCCGGAGACGCCGCCACCTGGCGGGCGGTGCTGACGGAGCACGGGCCGATGCTGCTGGGCTACGCCACCCGGATGCTCAAGGACCGGGCCCTGGCCGAGGACGTGGTGCAGGACGCGCTGGTCTCGGCCTACCGCAAGATCGGCGGCTTTGACGGCCGCTCCAGCGTCAAGGCCTGGCTCACGCGGATCGTGCGCAACCGCGCCATCGACGTGCTGCGCGGCCGCAACCGGCTGGTGGAGATGCCCGACGGGGACCCGGACGCCGGCTACTTCGACGAGCGGGGCCGCTGGGCCATCTCCTGCCCGCGCTTCGCCCCCACGGGGGAGAAGGCCCTGGACGAGCAGCGTCTGGTCGACCGCTTGCGCGTGGCCATGGACGCCCTGCCCCACGGCCAGCGGGACGTGCTGCTCCTCAAGGAGGTGCACGGCTTCACCACCGAAGAGATCTGCGCGGCGCTGGACCTGGAGCCCGGCAACGTCCGCATCCGAATCCACCGCGCCCGCAAGGCGCTGCGCGCTGCCGTCCTGCAGGGCGCCACGCTCGAGGAGAGCTGAGATGCCGTTCTCCCGCTGCCAGGATGTGATGGCCCGCGTCTCCGAGATCGTGGACGGCGAGGCCGGCGCCGGGGCGCGCGCGCGCTTCTTCGCCCACATGGCCATGTGCTCGGACTGCCGCCGCTACTACCGCCAGCTCCGCGACGTCTGCGGCGCCGCCGCCGCCACCGCCGACGAGCCGCCGGCCAACCTGGACGCCATGCTCGACCGGGTGATGGAAGCCGTGGACGCCGCCCACTCCGACCCCTCGTAGCCGGGGCCCACGCGTGCGCTACGAAGGCTCCCTCTACCGCCCGCCCAGCGAGGCCGACGCCCTCATCCTGCAGGCCACCCTGGGCTGCAGCTGGAACCGCTGCACCTACTGCGCGATGTACCGGGGCAAGGACTTCTCCGTGCGGCCCCTGGCGGACAGCCTCGAGGACCTGCGCGGCGCGGCGGCCCAGGCCGGCGACCGGGTGCAGAAGCTCTTCGTGGCCGACGGCGACGCCCTGATCCTCTCCATGGACCACTGGCAGGCGATCCTGGACGCGGCGCGGCAGCTCTTCCCGAACCTGCGCCGGGTCTCCTGCTACGCCCAGGCCTGCAACGTGCTGGAGAAGACCGACCGGGAGCTCGCGCAGCTGCGCGCGTGGGGGCTCAGCAGGCTCTACATCGGCCCGGAGTCCGGCGATCCGGCCACCCTCAAGCGCATCGGCAAGAACACCACCTTCGAGGAGTTCGTCGCCTGCTCGCAGAAGGCGAAGGCCGCCGGGCTGGAGCAGTCGGTGATCTTCCTGCTGGGCGCCGGTGGGGTGGAGCGGTCGACCGAGCACGCCGCCGCCTCGGCCGCCCTGGCCACGGCCATGGACCCCGAGTTCCTGGCCGCCCTCACCCTGACGGTGGTGCCGGAGACCCCCCTGGCGCGCATGGAGGAGAAGGGCCGCTTCGCCTTGCCCGATCAGGCCGCCCTCCTGGGGGAGCTGCGGACCTTCGTCAGCGAGGCGCAGCCCCGGGACGCCCTGTTCCGCACCAACCACGCCAGCAACTACCTCCCCCTGGCGGGCCGGCTCCCCCGCGACGGGCAGGCGCTGGCCGCCGCCATCGACGGGGCCCTGGCTGGGCGGGTGCGGCTGCGCCCCGAGTGGGCGCGCGGGCTCTGATCGTCGGCCGCCATTCCTTGCCCCCTCCCCCGCCCGGCGTCACAATCCCCAAGATGCGCATACTCCCCCTCTTCGCCCTGCTCCTGGTCGCCTGCACGGGCGATCCCTCCGACCACCAGGTCCCCGCCCGCCAGGTCCCCGCCCCCGGCGGCGCCGTTGATCAGGCCGGCCGCGCGGCCACGAGCTCGCAGCCGGCGCAGGACGCGGCGCCGCTGGAACCCGCCGAGCCCGGGGCCCCCACGGCGGTGACGATCACCCTGGACGTGGCGACCCCCCCCACCGAAGGCAGCCTGGCCCTGCTGGGGGCCCGCCCCGAACAGCGGGTGGGCGACTGGATCGAGCACGACGCCGAGCCCGCCTTCTGGTGGCCGAATCGCCGCGCCCCCATCCAGGCGCCCCTCGAGCTGTCGGCCCCCCTCGCCCCCGGCCTGCTCTACTTCGTGGTGCTCAGCGTCGACGAAGACGAGCTGGCCGGCCCCGGCGACTTCGTCGGCGGCCCGGTGCTCTACGAGGTTGAGGGACAGCCCCTGACGATCTCCGTCGACCGCCGCTTCGCTGACCGCATCGCCACCGCGACCGCGCAGGACGCGGCCGACGCCGCCCCCGCCCCGGCCACCGGCCTGCCGGTCACCTTGACCACCGACGTCGTCTTGGACTTCGTGGCCAGCGGCCGCATCGTCGTCGCGGGCCGCCCCCCCGGATCGTCGGGCGCACCCACGTTCACCTGGACCAGCGAGCCCCTGACCCTGGACTGGCCCCTGCGCCTGAACATCCCCCTGCCCGAGGGCCTGGACCTGGTGATCGCCCTGGATCTGGACGGCAGCGGGGCGCCCGATGGCGGCGATCTGGCGACGCCCGTGCAGGCGGCCTGGACCGCGCCCGGCGGCGACATCGCCTTCCGCCTGACCGAGGTTCTGGCCGACGCCACCCCCTGATGCCTCCCTGCCGCTTCGAACCCGCCCGACCTGGCCGTCGCTGGGCTACAACGGA
>CALCXL010000537.1 GCA_937907595.1 uncultured Pseudomonadota bacterium | reverse complement strand
ACCTGACAGGCCGCCCCGCCGGCCTGCACATCGTGGACGTGGCCGAGCACGCCGACGTGTGGCGTCTGGCCGGCGAGCTCTTCGCGTGAGCGGCCCCACCTCGTGAGCTCGGTCCTGCAGCGCTGGGCCGGTCCCGAGTTCGCCCCCGGCGGCGACCCCGCGCGGCTGCGCCGGAGCCTGTCCCTGGCCGTGGCCTCCACCGCCTTCGCGGGGCTGATGCTCGAGCTGCTCCTGGCCCGGCTCTACCCCTTCCTGCTCGGCAACATCAGCTCCTTCGTGGCCATCCCCGTGGCCATGTTCGGCCTCAGCGTCGGCGCCCTGGTGCTGCACTGGCTGCCCCGGGAGCCCGACCCCCGCTGGCTGCCCCGGCTCGTCCTCGCCCTGGGCCTGTCCATCGCTGGCGCCTTCGCGCTCTGCTTCTTCCTGTTCAACCACGTCGACGCCTTCGGCCTGACCCACCACAAGCTGCAGAACCCCCGCACCGACGGCCTCAAGACGGCCGTGATGGCGCTGATCTTCGTGCCCTCCTTCGCCCTGGTCGGCGTGGCGCTGTCCACCGCGTTCTCCGCCGGACGGGCGGAGGTCGGGCGCCTGTACTCCATCGATCTGGGCGCCTCGGCCCTGGCCTGCCTGGCCACCCCCCTGGTCCTCACCTTCGTCGACCTGCCCGTCGCCATCTGCGTGCTGCTGTGGGGGGTCGCCGTGGCCTGCGCGCGGCTCTTCTCCCGGGCTCCGCGCCCCCTGCTCGCCTTCGGCGCCGTCGCCCTGGCGGTGCTCACGGTCCTGGGCGCCCAGCAGCGGGTCTTCACCGAGCGGCCGGACCCGACGGTCATGGGCGTGCGCTACGCCGAGGGGCGCCAGGTCGAGGAGCTACGCCACCGCTGGAACCCCATCTCCCGCGTCGCCCTCATGCGCTTCTTCTCCGACGACGGGGACAAGACGTCCTGGCGGCTCATCCACGACGACGGCATCTCCAACGTCGTGGTGCGCCGGTTCCGCCCGGAGAAGGTCGCCTCCCCTCCCCGGCCCCGCAAGGTGCACGACCTGCCCTTCCTGCTGGAGACGCCGCCCCGGTCGGCCCTGGTGGTCTTCGCCGGCGCCGGCCACGACATGGTGCGGCTGCACGAGCAGGCCCGCGGAGCCCTGGACGTCACCGGGGTCGAGCTCAACGCCCTGGTCAAGTCCCTCGTGTCCGGGCCCGAGAAGGACGACTTCAACCTCCAGGCCTTCTACGACCTGCCGAACGTGGACCTGGTCATCGACGAGGGCCGCGCCTTCCTCAACCGGGCCGACCGGGGCTGGGACCTGCTGTTCGTGGCGTCCAACGGCGCGCAGCACGCCGGGCGCACCGGGCACTCGCGCAAGTTCCTGGACACGGCCGAGGCCATGAAGGCCTACCTGGACCACCTGGAGCCCGGCGGCCTGGTGGTCTTCAACGAACAGCCGATCCGCTTCAAGATCGAGATCTGGAAGCGCCTGCTGGCCGATCGCCCCGGCGCGCCCGACTTCGCCGACTGCGTGGTGGTCCTGGGCCGCAACCGTCGACCGAGCGAGAGCATCGACACCCTGCTGGTCAAGCCCTCGGGCTTCAGCCCGGAGGAGGTCGCCGCGATCCAGCACACCCTCCGCCGCGGCCGGCCGCGCGTCCACCACGCGCCGGGGGACGGCAACCACGGCCCCTACACCGCGATGGTGACGGCGCCGCCGCAGCCCCGCGCCTTCGTGCCCACCGACGATCGCCCCTACGAGCGGTCCCTGGACTGGCGGCGGCTGGAGCTCGTCCCGCCGGCCTCAAGCCTCAGCTCGATCACCTACTCCATGGACTGGATCAAGGTGTTCACCCTGGGCTTCTTCCTGCTGCTGACCGCCGGCTCCCTGAGCCTGTACGCCCTGCGCCCGCGCGACGGTCGCCGCATGCCCCTGTGGCTCGCCGCGTGGTTCCTGGGCACCGGCGTCTGCTACATGCAGGCCCAGATCGGCCTGATGGCGAAGCTCGAGCTCTTCCTGGGCAACCCGCTGTACTCCATCGCCGTGGTGCTGGCCGCCTTCCTGCTGGCCAACGGCGCGGGCTCCCACTGGGTGCAGCGCCGCCAGGACGCCGGCCGCCCCCCCCGCCCCCTGGGGCCCGCCGTGGCCGCCGCCGCCGCCGTCCCGCTGACGCTCATGCTGGTCGACGGGCTCTCCATCCACCTCCTGGGCCTGCCGACGCTGCTCAAGGTGCCCCTGGCCCTGGCCTCGGCCGCGCCCCTGGCGTTCGTGCTGGGCATGTTCTACCCCCTGGGCGTGACCATGGCCGTGGACCGCGGGCTGGGCGCCCTGGTGCCGATGACCTTCGGCCTGGCCACCCTCAGCTCCGTGGTGGGCAGCACCTGGGCGATGGTGGTGGTGATCAACCTGGGCTTCCGGCTGGTGGTCCTGCAGGCCCTGCTCGGCTACCTGATCCTGGCCGCGATCGTGGCGCTGTCCGCGTCCCGTCGACCCGCCTGATCGCGTCGGCCAGGCCCATTGAGCTGCCCCCACCGAGCGAACCCGAGGAGCCCGCACTCGCCGGTGGTCGCCCGCGCCCCCTGCTGGCACGATGCCGCCATGCTCCGCGCCCTGCTCCCGCTGCTGCTCCTGCTCGGCTGCCCCACCGTGGAGCCCGAGGGGCCGGCTGCCCCCGACTTCGGCCCGCCCGACGCCTGGCGCGACGCCCTGAGCGGCCCCGGCGGCTCCCAGGCCTCCTTCGCCCCGGCCGACCTCCACCAGCCCTGCGCCTACCTCACCGGGGGCCCCGAGGACCGCGACCACCACAACCTGGCGGTCATGCACGACGGCTACCTGGTCCTGCCCTGGGCGCCGGAGGACGGCGGCGGCGGCATCACGCTCTTCGACTTCACCGACCCCTGCCAGCCGGTCAAGGTGGGCGAGGCCTTCTCTCCGACCATGCGCGAGAGCCACACCCTCTCCTTCGGCGAGGTGGGCGATCGCCAATACCTGGCCGTGGACTACCACCGCGACCTGGCCGAGGGCGCCGAGGGCGGCATCGGCTTCTGGGACGTGACCGATCCCACGGACCCGCAGTGGGTCTCCGAGCTCGCCCTGCCCGGCTACGACTACCCCGACGCCTACCTCTTCGTGACCCTGTCCACCTTCTGGCAGGGCGACGTGCTCTACGTCGCCGGGGCATTCAACGGCGTCCTGATGGTCGACGTCAGCGACCCGCTGCAGCCCGCGCTGATCGGCCAGCACCGCTTCGAGCCCGCCCTGCTCGTCGGCTCCTTCCACGTCATCGGCAACCGCGCTTTGGCCGCCCCCGCCGGCGGCGCCCGGGCGGTGTGGGTGGACCTGAGCGATCCCCTGCTGCCCGCGCCCCTGCCCGGCGGCGACTTCGACATCCGCGACGCCTCGGGGATCGCCGTCTCCAGCTACTTCTCCAACGTGTCGGGCGGCCACGCGCTGTTCGCCCGCAACCACAACGGCGGCGGCCCCATCGTCTACGACCTGCAGCGCGACACGCCCTCGTTCGTCGCCGACCACTTCACCCCCCTGGGCGACGGGGGCTACGTCTTCGGGCACGAGGACCACCTCTTCTTCGGCGACTCCAACTTCGGCAGCGTCTACGCGTGGCCCGATCCCCGCACGATCAGCGAGGTCGCCCCCCTCGCCCTGCGCGGGGACCTGGACACCGTCACCCCCGTGGGCAACGTCGCCGTGGTGGCCGTGGACGACAACGCGGATCCCGGGCAGTCCAGCGCCGTGATGCCCTGGGCCCTGGAGCCCGACGCGCGGGGCCCCCGGCTGGGCATGTCCTCTCCGCGGGACGGGGAGACCCTGGTGGCCTCCACCACCCGCTTGGGCCTCAGCTTCGACGAGATGATCGAGGCGCGATCGGTGGACTCCGCCTCCCTGCAGGTCTGGGACGAGGACGGCCGGCGGGTGCGGGGTCGCTTTCACGCCCAGGAGAACATCGTGAACTTCACGCCGGAGCAGGCGCTGGAGCCGGACACCACCTACTTCGTGCGGCTGCCCGCGGGCGGCATCTCTGACGGCACCGGCAACGCCCTGGACGCCGACCTGCACCTCTCCTTCAGCACCGGCGAGTCCCTGGCAGAGCCGCTGTGATCGCCCGGCTCCTGCCGCTGCTCCTGCTGCTGACGGCCTGCCCCGCCGCCGCCCCTCCGGTGGCGGACCCCACGCCCTCCGCCCTGGTGGCCGACGCGGGGGCCGACCGGGTGGTGGTGCTGGGCGAGCCGGTGGTCCTGGACGGCTCGGGCTCCACGGGCGCCGCCTCCTGGGCCTGGGACTTCGGCGACGGGGCCACCGCCGCCGGGCCCACCCCCGAGCACCTCTACGCTGCCCCGGGACACCGCGTCGCCGTGCTCACCGTGCGCGACGCCGTGGGCCGCGCCGCCACCGACGCCGCCGTGATCACCGTGCACGAGCCCCTGGCCGACCAACCGATCCGCAACAGCTCCCCCCTGGTCGGCGACGGCGACACGCTGTGGGTGGCCCTGCCCGACTTCGACCGGGTGGCGGTGGTGGACCGGGCGAGCGGGTCGGTCACCGGGCACCTGGTCGTCTGCGGGAGCCCGCGCAGCCTCGGCCTGCACGGCGGCGTCCTCGCCGTGGCCTGCTCCGATGACGACCGCGTGGAGCTCTGGGACGCCGCCGACGGGGTCCTGCTGGAGGCGATCGATCTCCCGTCCGGCAGCGCCCCCTGGGCGGCCCTGCCCGGCCCCGGAGGCGCCCTGGACGTGGCCCTG
>CALCXL010000536.1 GCA_937907595.1 uncultured Pseudomonadota bacterium | reverse complement strand
GCCCCGGCCGCCGCCAGCGCGCCGCCCGATCGCCCGACGGCGCCCTCCCCCGCAGCCGCTGCGCCGGTCCCCGCCGACGACCCGCCCAACGTCCCCATGCCCACGCTGGTGGCCTCCACGCCCCCCGGCGTCTCCCGCCGCAACCCCGGCCGCCCCGACCCCGCCGGCAGCCCCCTGTGCGACGCCACCCGGTGGCGCCGCTTCGTGCACGCGCTGCCCCGGGACGACGGCATGGGCCCGGTGAAGGCCGCCCTGGCCACCGCGGGCTTCCTGGCGGCCGACGACGGGGTGATCCAGGTGGGCTTCGAGGGCATGGTCGCCCTCAACCAGGCCCGCAACCTGCGGGGCCACCCCGCGTTGGAGGAGTCCATCGCCCAGAGCTTCGGCGAGGGCACCCGGCTGGGCTTCAGCCTGGACGCCGAGGAGGCGTCGGGGCGCACGCTGAACGAAGAGGTCGATCGTCTGCGGGCCCAGCGTCGCGCTGCCCTGGACGCCAATGCACGCAACCACACCAAGGTCCAGCTCACGCTGGCCCAGTTCGACGGCGGGGTGATCGAAGGAGTTCGCCTGCCGGAGATCAAGGAGGTCACCGATGTCCAATGAAGACAACCCGTTCGGCGGAATGGACATGAACGCCCTGTTCACGCAGGCCATGGAGTCCGCCAAGAACATGAAGGGTCAGATGGAGGAGGCGCAGGCCGAGGCCGCGCTCAAGACCGTCACCGGGGAGGCGGGCGGCGGCATCGTCACCGTCGTGGCCAACGGCAAGGGGCGGATCAAGTCGGTGAAGATCGACCCCGTCGCCGTGGACCCGCGCGACGTGGAGATGCTGGAGGACCTGCTGGTGGCCGCCACCAACGACGCCCTGCGCCGCGCATCGGAGCTGATGAAGGGGCAGATGGGCGGCCTGGCCGAGGGCATGAACCTGGGCGGGCTGGGCGGACTGGGCGACCTGCTCGGCAAGTTGGGTGAGTGATGCCGACCCCCTGGAGGCCCTGGTCCACCACCTGAGCCGCCTGCCCGGCATCGGCAGCAAGACCGCCACCCGCCTGGCCCACCACATCGTGCGCACCGACGGCTTCGCCGGCGATCTGGCGGACGCGCTCACGGGCGTGCGCGAGGGCATCGCGCGCTGCGGCACCTGCTTCCACCTGGCGGCGGTCGACCCCTGCAGCATCTGCGCGGACCGCAACCGCGACGACGAGCTGATCTGCGTCGTGGAGCACAGCCAGGACCTGCAGGCGATCGAGCGCGCCGGCACGTACCGGGGGCTCTACCACGTGCTGGAAGGCGTCCTGGCGCCCCTGGAGGGCATCGGCGCGGAGGATCTGCGGATCCGGGAGCTGGTGGAGCGGGTCGGCGGCGCGCGGGAGCTCATCCTGGCCACCAACCCCACCGCCCAGGGCGACGTGACGGCGCTCTACATCGCCCAGCTGGTCTCGCCCCTGGGCGTGAGGGTGACGCGCATCGCCCGGGGCGTCAGCGTGGGCTCGGAGCTGGAGTACACCGACTCGTCGACGATCAGCCGCGCGCTCGAGGAGCGGCGTGAGCTCACCCCGCCCGCCCGACGCGGCGGCTGAAGCGGCTACCGGCCTTTGCCGCGGGGGCCCTTCGCTGGCGGCTCCACCGCGGTGACCGACGCTGCGCCGGCCAGCAACAGCGCGTCCCGCAGGCCCTCCTGGGACGGGCAGGCCGGGTGGGTGACGTGCGCGCCCCCCAGGTCCAGGGCCGCCAACTCCGCCAGCGTGGGGCGGGCAGCCGCCGGCGGCGCGCCCCGGGCGATGTCCAGCAGCGCCGCGGCCAGGAGCGCCGGCTCCATTGGGGTCGGGGCCGACGGGTCGGCCAGCTCGGGGCAGTAGACCGCGACCTCCACCGGGGCCGCGTCGGGCGGGGGCGGGCCGGCGACGGGCTGCGGCTCCGCGCTCAGCGAGCCCCACAGCCACGCGCGACCGGGCGAACGGGCCTCCAGGGCCGCCAGGGCGTCGTCCCGGGCCGCTCGGGCCTGGCGAAGCTCCGGCTCCAGCTCCGCGCGGACCTCGTCCAGGGACCGCTCAGAGCCCCGGAACGAGACGGCGTGCAGGGCGGCGCGCACGGCGGCGACCTGGGCCTCGGCGTGCAACAGCTCCCGCTCCTCCGCGCTGCGCGGGGGCGGGGTGCCAAAGCGCCACAGGGACCCCTGCCGCAAGGCCAGCTCCCGCTCTGGAGAGGGCCTGGACCCTGCGCGATCGGGCCACCGGCCCACCGCCTCGGCCAGGCCGCCCCCGAAGAAGGCACCGCGGTTGGGGGCCGGTCCCCGGCGGAGCCGCACCGCGCGGGCCAGGACCTCGGCGCGATCGGCGTCGGCGGCCTCGGCCCTGCCGGCGGCGTCGTGCACCCGGGCCCGAGCGTCCAGGGCGCGCCACCCTTCGTCGGCCAGGCCCAGCTGCCGCTCGAAGTCGACCGCGTGCTCCGCGGCCGCCACCGCGGCGTCCAGGTCCCCCGCCACCAAGGCCCGATCCACGTGCAGCGCCGCCAGGGCCGCCAGGTCGTCGGCGCGCTGGGCCGCGAAGAGCCACCGCCCGAGCTCGCTCAGCACCTCCTGGGCGCGATCCTCCTCGACACGGCGGGCCAGCACCTCGGCCAGGGCCACCCGCAGACGAAGCTCCTCCACCCGCGGCTCGGCGCCGGTGCCCTGCGCGCCGCTCACCGCCAGGACCAGCTCCCGGTCGGCCGCCTCGAAGCGCTGATCCCGGGCCAGCACCCAGGCGCGCTCGGCCTGCTCGACCAGCGCGTCCGACGTGGCTCCCAGGGCGGCGAACTGCTTGTGGGCCTGCCCCCGCGCCTTCTGGGCCGCCTCCAGCTGCCCCAGCCCCGCGTGCGCCTCGGCCGCCCGGGCGGTCAGGGCCGCCGACGCGAAGCCGATCGTGGCCGCGGCGCCGCCCGCGCAGGCCTGCAGGGCGCGGTCGAAGCGCCGCTCGTCCAGGGCCACCGCGCAGACCGCCCCCAGCACGTCGGCCGACGGCGCGACCCCCTGGGAGCGAAGGGCCTCGTCTGAAGCCCAGCGCGCCACGCCGCGATCCCCGGCCAGGGTCGCCGCCGTCGCCACCCGCGCCAGATCCGACGGCACCCGGAAGTCCGCGCCCCGCGCCGCGTCGAGGGCGGCCAGGACCAGCAGCGTCTCCTGGGCCAGCCGCGCCTCGCCGGCCTCCAGCAGCTGCCGCCCCAACTCCTCCAGGCCCACCGCGATGGGCTCGGGCGGCGGCGGCAGCGCCAGGCGGTAGGCGTCCAGCCCGGACAGAGCCAGATCCAGCTCCGCCACCAGGGACCGCAGGGCCGCGGGGTCCGCCCCCTGATCGACCGCACCCAGCAGGATCAAGCGGATGGCCGGCCCGCTGAGGTCGAGTCGCTCCAGCGCGATGGCGCGACCCAGCGCGTCCCAGGCGGCCGCCTCGCTGTCGGCGGGGCGCTCGTGCGCGCGCATCATCTCCGACAGCTGGATCCGCACCGCCAGCGAGGGGCCGACCGGCGCCTCACCCCGCGCCTCCAGGGCGTCGGCCAGGGAGATAGCCTCGGCCATGGAGGCCACGCCGCGCCCCATGCGATCGCTGCGGGCGAACAGCTCGGCCAGGTGCAGCCTGACCTCGATGGAGAGCAGGGATTCGCCGGCCTCGTCGGCCAGGGCCCGGGCCTGCTCCATCGCCCCCTCGGCGCCGCGCAGGTCCCCTGCCTGCATGCGCGCCGCGCCGGCCGCGAGCACCTGCCGGGCTTCGGCGACGACCGGAGCTTCCGCCCGCGAGGGGCCGGCGAGCAGGATCGACAGGAACAGGATCGGGAGGAGGTGCCGCACAGAGTGCCCATTCTGACAGCCTTCGACCCTGGAGGGGGTCAGGGGGGCCCGGCGCAGCGCCCTTCGACCGGCGGAAAAACCGCGCCGCCGAAGCAGCCGCCCCGGGGTTTGACGGCGGAAGAATCCCGGTGGTAGCGTTGCACGGAATTCGGGGGGACCAGGGCCTTTCACGAGGCCCCGAACGAGAGCGCCGAACCCCTCGGCGAGACCCCCAGCTCCGACGGAGAGATTACGCCCATGGCCAAGTCGAGCGCGGTGAACATCGACGAGCGACTCAATCAGATCAACGACGAGCTGTCGCAGATCCTCGAAGAGCGCATCGAGTTCCTCACTCGCACGCTGTCGGAGACGCAGCGCTTCTCGCAGAAGATCGCGAGCACGGAGCTGGAGATCCAGCGCAACACGGCGCAGCACGCCCGGTTGAACGCCGAGCGCGAGGATCTTGAGAAGGAGGTGGAAACCCTGGGCGCGCGCGTCGCGGAGGCCACGGCTTCCCGGGAGTCGCAGCAGCAGGAGAAGTACGCCAAGGAGAAGGAGATCCAGCGCCTGGAGTGGGAGATCGCGGACAAGCGCAAGGCGAACGAGGAGGACTCCGGCCGCATCAAGGGCCTGGAGGCGGAGCTCGACGGGATCGAGAAGGAGAACAAGAAGCTCAAGAACCGGGTGGTGGTGCTCGAAGAGGGCGTCAACCGCATGGCCCGCATCCGCGACGAGTACCTGGCGAAGATCGCTGGCCTCGACGAGGAGATGAAGAACGTCTCCGGTTCGGAGGAGTAGCCTGAATGGCACGCCGCAGGCGGAATCGGGGCGACGCCCCAAAGCCCGCAGCTGAGGCCGACGCGGCAGAGTCGCCGGCCGCCAGCGCGTCCCCCGACGACACGGCCCCTGCGGAGCCCGCTGCCGCGCCTGCGGAGCCGGCCCCACCCCCCCCAGCGGCCTCGGCCGACGCACCCTCGGAACCGGAGGCTCCCGTGCCGTCCCAGCCCTCCGAATCCACGGCCAGCACCTTCGACCCGGCCATGTCCCAGCGCATCCTGCGCGCCTGCGCCGGCATCCACAGCTTCGCCTCGTCCGCGTCGGACGAAGCCAGCCAGGCTGCCGCTCCCTTCCTCAGCTTCGCCCAGCGCAGCCGGATCCGGGCCCTGGCCACGGACTTCGAGACGCGCCGCCAGACCTTCACGGTGCAAGGGCCGGCCCCGACCGCCCAGCCCGCCTCCGAGGTCGGCGGCGGGGGCGCGCTGGGCCGCGAGGAGATCGAGGCCATCGTCAGCCACCGCATCGAGATCGCGGTGCAGGAGGCCCTGCAGAAGCTGGGCATCTCCCCCGACGCCACGATCCCGCGGCAGGTGGAGCGCACCGTGGAGGTGCAGCTCAACTCCCAGGAACAGCGCCTGCTCGACTACGTCAAGCGCCACCTGACCGACAGCCTGGAGATGCTCGAGTCGACGATCGAGGATCGCATCGCCGACTACATCGACGCCGCCGAGCTCGGGGACAGCGACCGGGAGACGGAAGAGGCGCGCGCGGAGATCGACGCGAAGGTCGAAGAGGCCCGCGAGCAGCTGCTCAAGAACATCGACGAGGTGCGTGAGGTCCAGGTCGGCTTCGACATCGCCAACTTCGCCAGCCAGATCGTCGAGATCAACGACACCGGCACCGGCGGGCACATCGCCGTCGGCGACGAAGACATCGAGATGGGCGACGGCGACGGCATCGAGATGGGCGGCGACGACGGCATCGAGATGGGCGGCGACGACGGCATCGAGATGGGCGGCGACGAAGACATCGAGATGGGCGGCGACGAGGACGTCGACGACGACGAAGCGGCGGCCGACGACATCGAGATCGCGGGAGACGCCGACGAAGCGGCGGCCGACGACATCGAGATCGCCGGAGACGCTGACGAAGCGGCGGCCGACGACATCGAGATCGCGGGAGACGCTGACGTCGTCGAGATCGAAGCGGAGGTCGAGGTCGAAGCGGAGGCCGACGTCGTCGAGATCGCCGACGAGGCGCCCATCGACGTCGAAGTCGAAGTCGAAGTCGAAGTCGAAGTCGCCGGGGAGGAAGACGACAGCGCCGCGGAGATCGAGGTCGCCGACGAGGTCGTCGGGCTCGAGCTGGAGCTGGGCGAAGACCCCGACGACGTGGAGTTCGCGGCGAACGCCGACCCCAGCGACTCGGGCGACGCCGCCACCATCGAGCTGGACAGCGTGGACCTGACCGTCGACGACGCGGAGATCGAGCTCAGCGACGAGCCCCTGGAGGAGATCTCGATCATCCAGGCGGTCTCCGACGACCCCGCGGGCGAGTCGGCCGCGGAGATCGAGCTGGACACCTCCGAGCTGGTGGAGCTCAAGGACGACGACGCCCAGCTGCTGGCCGGCATGGAGCTGGACCTGGGCGAAGAGGACGAGGACAGCGACGACGAGGAGGAGAACCTGGCGCTGACCACCCTCGGCACCGGCCCCGACGACCTGCAGGTCGCGCCGGTGGAGGACATCTCCGACGTGGAGGTGGAGATCGAGGAGGAGGAGCCGGAGTCCGAGGAGGCGCGCAGCTCCCACGCCGAGCGGTACCTGCAGCGCGCCGCGGAGATGCGGAACCGCCGCCAGACCGCCGCCGCCATGGAGCTGTACAGCAAGGTCGTCGACCTGGATTCGGACAACTACGAGGCCCGA
>CALCXL010000535.1 GCA_937907595.1 uncultured Pseudomonadota bacterium | reverse complement strand
CGGCGTGCCCGTCCGGCTCTTCTACGAGACCCGCGACGCCCTCAGCTTCGCGCTCAACGCCTCTGCCTACGTCAGCTACAAGATCACGCCCCGGCTGGAGGCGAAGCTGAACCTGCACATCTACACGGCGGCGGAGTACTGGGAGTTCGTTGGCGGCCTGGGCGTGGAGTACCGCTTCGGCAAGGCGGCGCCGAAGTCCCGGCCGGACGTCGCGGCCCTCACCAAGGGTCGCTGAGCGCCCCTACAGGGCCAAGGCCAGGGCCACGAAGAGCGGGTCCCCGGGCGGCTCCCGCGAGAAGAGCGCGGCCTCGGGGGGACCCTCGGGGGGCAGGCCCTTGACCAGCGTCTTGGGGGCGATGCTGCGGTAGCTGGTGTCGATCCAGCGCTGCAGGAGCTCCACGGGCACGTCGTCGCCGGGCTCGAAGCGGCAGGTCACCCAGCCGTGCTTGCCCATGCCGTAGTGGGTGGGGCCGGCGAAGGGGAGCATGCAGGCGTCCTCGTACGACTCCTTGAGCTTGACCGACAGGGAGACGGTGTCGCCGCCCCGGTTCATGAAGACGAAGCTCTTCCTGCGGACCTTGAACGCGCTCTCGACCCAGGGGGACTCCTCGTAGGACTCGGGGTACAGCAAGCAGGTCTGCCGCAGGATCTCGAGGGCGTCGTTCATGGAGCCAGTCTACCGGCGGGCGAAGGCGCCCCCCAACGAGGCTTGACCGCCGCCGATCAGCGCGGGACGATCGGGCCTTGACCGCCCCCGCCCTGCTCACGCTGCTCAGCGACTTCGGCCTCTCGGACCACTACGTGGCCGTGATGAAGGCGGTCGCCCTGTCCCGATCGCCGCGGCTGCAGATCGTCGACGTCAGCCACGACGTGCCGCCCCAGGACGTGGCGCGCGCCGGCTTCGTGCTCGCCGAGGCCGCGCCCTGGTTCCCGCCCGGAACCGTGCACGTCGCCGTGGTGGATCCGGGGGTCGGCACCGCGCGGCGGGGGCTGGTCGCGGCCCTGGACGGCCAGGTCGTCGTGGCGCCGGACAACGGGCTGATCACGATGCTCTGGGGGCGATCGACGGCGCGGCAGGCCTGGGAGCTGGATCGGGATCGCCTCGGGCTGCCCGCGCGCTCCGCCACCTTCGACGGCCGCGACCTCTTCGCCCCCGTCGGCGCGTCCCTGGCGTCCGGCGCCCTCCGGCCCGAGGACTGCGGCCCCGCCATGGAGCCCTCCCTGGTCACCGCGCCCCCCGCCCTCGTCGAGGCCGGCCGCGCCCGGGGGCGGATCCAGACCATCGACCGCTTCGGCAACCTGGTCAGCGACCTGCGCGATCTGGGCACCGAAGGGCCCGCGGTGCAGATCGACGGCTGCCCCGTGCGCTGGGTGCGCGCCTACGGCGAAGCGGACGACGGCGAGCTTGTGGCCCTCATCGGCAGCGGCGGCTGGCTGGAGGTGGCCTGCGTCAACGGCAGCGCCGCGGCGGCCCTGGGCTTGGGCCTGGGCGCCGAGGTGACGGCGACCTGGTAGCGCGCTGAGGCTCAGGCCTGGGCGGTGAGCTCCCCGCCGACGGCGCGGGCATCGTCGTCCGCCGGGGGCGCGTAGCCGATGGGCGACACCTTCTCCAACTGGAAGGCCTTGCGGGACATCGCCACGTAGTTGTGGCCGATCTCGATCTGCTGTCCCTCCCACACCCGCTGGCCCTGGGCGTCCAGGCGGGCGTTGAAGGTGGCCTTCTTGCCGGTCTCGCAGACGGTCTTGAGCTCCACCAGGGAGTCGGCCCAGGCCAGCAGGTACTTGCTGCCCTCGAAGGGCTCGCCCCGGAAGTCGGTGCGCAGCCCGTAGGCCAATACGGGGATGTCCAGGCGATCGACCACCAGCGTCAACTGCAGCACCTGGGTGGGGGTGAGGAACTGGGCCTCGTCGACCAGGACGCAGTCGATGGGGGCCTGCTGGGCGGCGTCGCGCAGGACAACGAAGAGGTCGTGGTCGCGATCGAAGGGCGTCGCCTCCGCCTTGAGCCCGATGCGGGAGGCGATGTGGCCGATGCCCTCGCGGTCGTCCAGCCGCGGCGTGAACAGCATCGTGCGCATGCCGCGCTCGCGGTAGTTGTAGTCGGACTGGAGCAGGGTGGTGCTCTTGCCGGCGTTCATCGCTGAAAAGTAGAAGTACAACTTGGCCATCGGATCCCCGTCGAGTGCGGCATTCTGCCAGCGCGACCGCCGTCGGGAAGGGAAATCACGCTTGTTCTCTGAGCCCCTGCCGGCCCCGGTGATCCTGGGCCCCTTCGTGCTCGACCGGCGGGTCGGCAAGGGCGGCATGGCCAGCGTCTACGGCGGGCGCCACGTGGAGTCCGGGCTGCCGGTGGCGGTCAAGGTGCTCGATCCGCGCCGCGCCCACGATCCCGTCTTCCAGCGGTGCTTTGACACCGAAGTGCAGGCGGTCGCCGCCCTGTCCCACCCCGGCATCGTGCTGGTGTTCGACTACGGCACCGTCGACGGGGCCGCCGCGCGCGCCTCGGACGGTCGTCTGGCTGAGGGCAGCGCCTGGCTGGCGATGGAGCTCGCGTCGGGCGGCAGCCTGTCGCAGCAGAAGCTCCCCCTGAAGTGGCACACCAGCCGCGCCGTGCTCCTGGCGCTGCTGGATAGCCTGGCTCACGCTCACGCGCGCGGCGTGATCCACCGGGACATCAAGCGGGGCAACGTGCTGCTGTCGACGTCCCAGGACGCGCGGCCCGGGCCCAAGCTGACGGACTTCGGGCTGGCCCACCTGGCCGCGGCCGGGGTCCCCGAGGGCTCGACCTTCGCCGGCACCCCCAACTACATGTCCCCCGAACAGTGCGAGGGGCGCTGGCGGGACTACGGCCCCTGGACCGACCTCTACGCCCTGGGCTGCCTGGGCTGGGCCCTGGTCAGCGGGGGGCCGCCCTTCGTGGCCCGCAGCGTGCCCCAGGTGGTGGCCGCCCACCAGAACGCCGAGCCGCCGCCCCTGGCCGCCCGCACCCCGGTGCCCGCGGATCTGGAGGCTTGGCTGCGCCGCCTGCTGGAGAAGGCCCCCACGGACCGCTTCGCCTGCGCCGCCGACGCCGCCCGCCAGCTCCTGCTCCTGCCCGAACCCGAGCCCGGGCCCGAGCTGCCCGCCGAGGACGGCTGGGTTGAGGCGGGCACCCGGCCCTGGACCCTCAGCTCCCTGGACCTGGGCGCACCGACCCTGCCGTCGGTCTCCCGGCCGCCGTCCCGCCCCGCCGAGGGCCCTGCCCCCGTGCCGCTCGGCTGGCGACGCCCCGCCGCCGAGGCCCCCTCTCCCAAGCTGCAGGGGGCCGGTCTGGGGCTCTGGGGGCTGCGCGACCGGCCGGTGGTGGGGCGCGAGCCGGTGCGCGATCAGCTCTGGGCGGCGCTGCGGGACGTGGCCTCGTCGGGGCGGGCCCGGCTGGTGATCCTGCGAGCGGAGCCGGGGTTGGGCGCCTCCCGCTTGGGCGCCTGGCTGGCCCGCCGCGCGGACGAGCTCGGCGCCGCCAGCGCGCTGTTCCTGGACGCGGAGCGGGGCCCCGCCGAGCTGGTCGCCGACGCCCTGCGCGTCGCCGCCCTCGACCGCGCCGCCTGCCGCCTGCGCGTGGCCGAGCAGCTGGCCCTGCACGGCCCGGTCTCCGTGGGGGAGGTCGACGTCGTCACGGAGCTGGTGATGCCAGGCTCGCCCGATCGCGCGGCCCTGGGCCCGGGCGAGCACCACTTCGCCTCCCCGGCCGAGCGACACGAGGCAGCCGCCCGCCACCTCACGCGGCTCAGCGCCCAGCGCGCCCTGGTGCTGGTGGTGGACGACGTCGACACCAGCGCCGGCGCCGCGGCGTTCCTGCGGCACCTGCTCGACCGCCAGGTGCACAGCCCCAGCCCCTGGCTGATCCTGGCCACGTTGCCGGCGTCGGCGGAGCTGCCCGCGGAGCTGGCCGGGGTGGACGCGCTGACCCTCGAGCTGGAGCCCCTGGACGCCTCCGCCCTGCGCGAGCTCCTGGACACCCAGCTCCGCCTGGCCCCCGATCTGCTCGACGAGCTGGTGCGTCGCAGCGCGGGCAACCCGATGTTCGCGTTGTCGATGTTGGGCGACTGCATCGATCGGGACCGGCTGACGCTGCAGCCCGGAGGGTTCGGCCTGGAGGGGCATGCGCAGCTGCCAGACGACCTGCACGGCCTGTGGCGCAGCCGCACCGACGCCGTGCTGCAGTCTTCCCCCGAGGGCACCCAGCAGGCGCTGGAGCTGGCGGCGCTCCTGGGCCCGCGGGTGGGCGAGCAGGTCTGGAGCCGGGCCTGTCAGGCACTGGGGCTGCCCTGGTCGGCGGCCGCGCAGCGACCCCTGGTGCACGCCGGCATCCTGCAGCCGGACGGCGAGGGATGGCGCCTTGCCCACCCCCTGCTGCAGGAGAGCCTGCTGCGCACCGCCCGGGACGCGGACCGGCTGCCCCGGGCGCACCTGGCCTGCGCTCACGCCCTGGTGGACGAGCGGAGCCCCGTCGGGCAGTCGCGGCGGGCGGAGCACCTGGCGGCGGCGGGCCGGACCGCGGGGGCGGCGGAGGCCTTCCGCGCCGCGGCGAAGGAGGGCGGCGAGGTCGTGGGCCTGGATCGCTGCGTGGCCTGGCTGGAGCGCGCCGACGCCATCGACCCGGCCCTGGACGGACGCGGGCGCCTGCGCGGGGGGATGCTGCGGGCCGATCTCCTGCTGGCGGCCGGCCGCATCGACGACGCGGTCGCCGTGGCGGAGTCCCTGATCCCGCACCCCTTGGCCGACGCCGAGGTGGAGGCCCGGGTCGCCCTGCTCCACGGCGTGCGGGCCCTGCGTGCGCAGGATCTGGACGGAGCCTGGGTGGC
>CALCXL010000534.1 GCA_937907595.1 uncultured Pseudomonadota bacterium | reverse complement strand
GCGCTCCCCAAGCCGCAGTACCCGCGCCTGGCCCAGAACAGCGTCGTCGCGGTGCCCCTGCTGGACGCCTTCCAGTACCAGGACTTCGACGGTGGCACGCTCGTGGTCGCCATCCTGTTGGTGCCGCTGGCCGCGCTGTTTGGCCTCAGCGCGGTCACCGTCAAGGCCGGGGCGCTGCTGTGGACCCTGGGCATCGTCCTGCTCTGGCTGGAGGTGCTGCGCCACGCCGCGGGGCGCCGGGCCGCGCTGTTTGGGGCGGCCGCGTTCGCCTGCGCGCCGGCTCCCTGGCTGCTGTTCAGCAGCATCCATTGGGGGAACCACGCCGAGTCGGCCTTCGGGCCCCCGCTGATCCTCCTGGCGGGCCTGGGGGCGCGTCGCAGCGCCGGCATCGGTCGCGCGATCTCCCTGCTGGTCCTGGGCGGGGTGGCGGGCTTCGCGGTCTGGTTCTCTCAGCTCAACCTGCTGCCCGGCGCCATCGCCCTGTTGGGCGCGCTCCTTGTGGCCCGCATCAAGCCCTGGCAGCTGCCCCTGGTGCTGCTCGGCGTCTGCGGCGGCCTGGCCCCCCGGGCCCTGCGCGTGGGCTGGCAGGGGGTCTTCCACTTCGGCGCCCAGAAGCTCGGTCCCTGGCAGCTGCTGGAGCCGCTGAACAACGGCATGGTGACGGTCCCGGAGCTTCGGAGCATCTACGCCACCCAGCCGTCGCTGGCCACCTGGCAGATCGACGGCCTGGGGTCGATGAACGGGGGCCCCACGCTCGAGGGCGGGCTCCGCATCCTGGTGGCGGCGTCGCTGCTGATCGCCGTGGTGGCCGCCCTGCGCTGGCGCCGGGAGGGCTGGGGGCTGGTGCTGACCGCCTGCGCGGTGGTGGCGGGCACCTGGCTGCTGCAGCCCCTGCTGTTGGCGGCGGCGTCGGAGATCTTCCCTCGTCGGCTGGCCAACCTCTACCCCCTGGCCTGCGTGGCGATCGCCCTGGGCTCCGCCACCCTGGCCCGCTGGCGGCTGGGGGCGGGGCTGGCGCTGCTGCTCCTGTGGTCCCTGCCGAACCTCGCCGGCACCGCTGTCCTGCTCTCCCACGCCGACCCGCCCGAGGCCCCCTTGACGCCCTGGGCCTGGTTCTCGCCGCCAGCGCGGGAGGTCTGGGAGCGTGTGCCCGGCGGCCTGCCCAACGTGGACCCGGACCTGGTGCAGGCGGTCCAGGACCACCTGACGCCCCTGTACCAGCAGCCCGGCGAGCGCGCCCACGCCCTCAGCCGCGGCTTCTTCGAGGCCTTCTCGGAGCCCCGGACCTCCCTGGATCACCACCGGATCCGCTGCGCCGCGCCGCCGGGTCTGCCCAGCCCCGGGGCGGACAGCTCCTGGGCCTTCGGGCTGGGCCTGCGCGTGCGGTGCCGCGATCGGGAGCCCGATCCGCGGTGGTGTGAGGCGGTGGAGCCCGTCTGGCGGTCGCAGTGCCTGAGCGGCCTGACCGGGGGCGACATGCCCTCCGTGGAGCCCTGATCGACGCGCGCCGGGGCATCGACTGCTGCAGGACCCGATCGTTCGTTCACGCGTGACAACGCTTCGCTTCGCCGTCGCCCCTCCCGAGCACGCCCTGGTCACTGCATTGACCATCCAGGTGGTCACTCCAGCGATCAACTGGTCAGTCGACTGACCATGCGATCGCCTGGTGCGCGGCCGAATGGCCGATCGCCTCCGGGCACGGCTCTTGCGATACTCCCCCCCACTGGAGACATCGGACATGAACCGCCCGCTTCCCCTCGCCTTTCCCCTGGCCCTGCTGCTCGCCTCTTGCGGCGGTTACTCCGAGCCCCTGCACGAGTCCCTGGAAGGCCACGTCGAGAGCAGCCAGCACGCCGTCACCTGCTCGCCGCACCTGGAGTACTACCCGGTCGGCGGCCCGCACAACGGCGGCTACGACTCCAACGCGTTGAACTACACCTGCGCGGACCACCCCAGCAGCTCGCCGGACAACAGCGACTGGATCGGCGGCGACCACTACGGCAACGACCTCTTCGCGGCCAGCGGCACCCCGGCCATCGCCGTGGTCAGCGGCACGATCTCCCACTCGGGCTACGCGTCGGTCTCCGGCAACCGCGTCACCATCGAAGACGAGTGCGGCTGGCACTACTTCTCGGCCCACCTGACCACCATCGCTCCGGGCATGAGCGTGGGCACCTACGTCACCGCCGGCACCCAGATCGGCACCGTGGGCAACACGGGCAACGCGATCGGCACGTCGCCGCACATCCACTTCTCCATCTACCCCGAGTCCTACAACGCCGGGGTGGACACCTTCCCCATGCTCGAGGGCGTGGACGACAACGCCTGCACCGGCGCCTCCTCCT
>CALCXL010000533.1 GCA_937907595.1 uncultured Pseudomonadota bacterium | reverse complement strand
CCGATCCACCCCGTCTACGTCCTGGGGGGGCTGGTCGATGGCGCCGAGGAGGACCTGGCCGTGGGAGGCCGACGCAGCTCGATCTGGGCGCTGCCGGCGGCGAGCGATCAGGCCGCGCAGGACCGCCTGAACGGCCTGCCCTGGAGCCACGGTGACTTCGAAGGGGCCGACTGCCCCTGATCGCCTCGCTCAGCTGGCGTCGTGGCAGCAGCGCATGCCGATGTGCTGACTCTGGAAGTCGTCGGCGCGATCGGTGCGGCCGGCGCAGCGCGCGTGCTTCGGCATCGATCCGACCTCCGACGGCTTGACCAGGTGGCCGTCGCGCTGGGGGGTCGACGTCCACTCGCCGACCCCGCCGGTCATGCCCACCGCGCCGTACCCGGACACGCAGCCCGGGAAGTCCGAGAGGCGGTAGCCGCCCTCGAAGAAGCCGGGCTTGGGGCAGGTCTCCGGCGCCCAGGTGTCGCCGTAGCTGAAGATCAGGTTCTTGGGGCCCTTGCAGGCCTTCTCCCACTCGTCCTCGGTGCAGAGCCGCTTGTTGAACTTGGCGCAGAGCTGCTCGGCCTGCGCGAAGGTCATGCCCGTCAGGGGCGGCGCGTAGGGGTCGTTGAGGTTCGGGTTGACGAAGGGGAGCTCGTCGATCCAGTAGGCGGGGACCGTCGCCTTCCCCTCCGGGCGCTCGGAGCTGCCGGCCTCGTCGTCGTAGTGGGCGAAGCGGCCGGTCAGGTAGGGGCCCGCAGGCACGTAGACCATGCCCGGCGCCGGCGGCGGAACGGGGGCGCGGGTGCGTCCGGGGTTGAGCTCCGCGCGCAGGGAGGACCGCCGGGCATCCTCGTCGGCGCGCAGATCCTGCTCGTCGGGACGCAGGAGCAGCACGGCGGCCACGACGGCCACGGCCAGCAGCCCGACCCCCGCCACCATCATCAGGGTGCGTCCCCCGGGGCCGCTGTCCGCCTGGGTCGACGCGAAGGCCTCTTCCAGCGCCACGGCCAGGGCCTGGGAGCCGTTGAAGCGGTCGGCCGCGGAGAAGCTCAGGGCGACCTCCACCACGTCGTCCACCGCCGCGGGCACGTCCTCGCGGAGCTCCGAGGGGAGCTCGTAGCTGCCGATGGGCGGCGTGCCGACCAGGGCCTCGTACAGCAGCACGCCGACGGCCCAGACCTGGGCGGGCGCGGCGCGGCGGCCGCTGAACGACGTCTCCTCGGGCGCCTTGCGCCAGGCCGACTCCTCGGGGATCGCCTCGTCCTCCAGGAGATCGCGGCGGAGCATCCAGGATCGGCCCCAACCCAGCAGCCGGACCTCCGCCAGGCGGTCGGCGTCGGGCTCCTGCACGATCAGGACGTGCTCGGGGCCCAGGTGGCCGTGGGTCTCGGGGCGGAGGGCGACGAAGAGCTCGGCCAGGGCCGTGAAGACCTGCTCGATCCAGGGCAGCGGCAGGCCGTCGGGGTTCTCGTCGATGGCCTGCTGCAGTGTCCGACCGGGCACCCGCTCCATCTCCAGGAAGAGGTGGCCGTTGTGCTCGCCGCAGGCCCGGGGCACCACGACGCCATCGCGGGGGCTGGCCTGCTCCACGGAGCCGCGCAGCCGATCCAGGGTGAGGCGCGCGTCGACGACCCCGCCGCGGAGCAGCTTGAGGGCGCCTGCTCGCCCGTCGGCGTCGGTCACGGCGTACACCGGGCCCAGGAGGCCCTCGCCGAGCTTGTCACCGACGGTGTAGCCGTCGCCCACGACGGTGCCGGGCTCCAGGCCCACCACCGGGTACGCCGCGATCACGTTCTCAATCAGGCTGCTCACGCCACCCTCCCGCGGGGACCTCTCCCGAGTCCCCGGCGACGCCAAGGGTACCTCCTGCGGAACCGTCTGGGCACCGGGCCGCCGATCCTTGCGTCGGGGGCGCGGGGGGCGTCCTTCAGTCGACGGGCGACTGCGACCCGCCGGTGGCCTCGGGGGCCCGCCACAGCATCCAGCGCGCCCCGTCCGGCCGCTCGATCCACCCTTCGGGCCGGAGGCGGAGGACCCGGCGGGCCCGGTCGAAGCGTTCGCCTGCGCAGTCCCCCAGGAAGGCGGCCTCGGCGTCCACCGCCCACTGCACGCAGTGGCCGTCGGCCAGCTCGAGCGCGGCGTTGTGGATCTCGTGCACGTCGCCGGTGCGGGCGGCCTCCAGCGCCGCTTCGGGCTCCCCCGGCAAGACGACGTAGCAGTCCTGGTCGATCGCGTCGGCGAGGCCCCTCGACGGCCCCCGATCCGCCGCGGCGACCCAGGCCGGCAGGTGGGCGTCGGGCCCGGCGGCGTACCGATGCCGCAGCTCCCAGGCGCCCCGCCCCCCCAGCAGGAGCAACGGCACCAGGGCCAGCAGCGCCCAGCGGGGGCGGGCCGACCCCAGGCCCGCGGCCAGGACCGCTGCGAGCGCCGAGGCCGGCAGGAGGTGCCGCGCGCCCAGATCCAGCAGCGGGATCAGCTGCAGGAAGGCGGCCAGGAGGCCCAGCAACAGCGGCGACCAGAGCCGCCACCGGGTCCGCTCCAGCCACAGCAGCGCCCCGATCAGGCCCAGGGCCCACAGGCTCATCCAGGCCCCGCCCAGGCCCAGGACGCGGGCGTTCTCCACCACCACGGCCCACTGGATCTCGGCCGTCTCCAGGGGCAGGGGCTCGGGGCGTGCGGCCAAGGACGCCAAGACCCCCGCCAGCGCCGTGGCTCCGGCCAGGAGCGTGGGCCAGCGGTGCGTCCGGGTGCTCCCCGATCTGGGCAGGGACGCGGCGATCCCGGCCAGCAGGAGGGGCGCGGTCTCCAGGCGGGCGCCGATCGCCAGCGCCCCCCAGGCCAGGGCGGCGCCCCGACGGCCCGAGGCCCCCAGGAACAGCGCCACGAGGCCGCAGGCAAGCGCCGGCACGATGGCGAAGGCGGTGGCCGACCAGCCGATCAGGGGCGCGGTGGCGAGCAGCCCCAGCGCCGCCAGCAGGCCCGCGGCGCGCTGATGCCGGGCCCCACCGAGCCGGGCTGCGGCGCCGGCGCCGGCCAGGATCACCAACGCGAGGGCCGCCCGGTTCAGCAGCAGCCAGGCTCCGCGCGCCAGGGAGGGGGGCAGGGCCGTGCCCAGCGCGGCGGCCAGGGACGCGGGCGTCGGCATGATCCGGTAGCTGGCCAGGTCCCCCCACGGCCTCGCTCCGTCGAGCAGCTCACCGTAGGAGCCCTCGTGGCCGGAGAAGTGGTAGGCCGAGGGCGGCAGGAGCAGCGCGACGGCCAGGGGAGCACCCACCGCCAGGGCGAGCGTCGCGGGATGCCAGCGGAGGGAGCGGGCCTCGGTCCAGAGGGGACGCGCGGTCGCGGCGAGGGTCCCCGCCCCGATCGCAGCCACCACCCACAGCGTCGCCTCGGCCCCGGACGTGTCCATCGCCCGAGGGTAGCAGCGGAGGGTCCACCACCCCGATCCCGTCCGCTGGCTGCCGTCGGCCCTCGCCCGGCCCGATCAGCGCGGTGCTATACCCCGAACCATGCGCCGCGCCCTCCCGATCCTGCTGCTCCTGCTGCTCGCTGGCTGCGGCCGCTTCGGCATCGACTGGCCGTCGGGCGCCCCATCCAAGGCCGGGGGAGGGCCTGAGGGCGACCTCGTCCTGCTCAGCGACCTGCCCGCAGCCGACCGTCAGGCCCTGACGGAAGCCCTCGCGAAGGCGCTGCCCGGCGTCCGGCCGTCCTTCGTCGACCCCTCCGCCGTCCGGCCGGCCGACCTGCTCCTGCTCACCTCCCCCTTCCTGCTCGAGGGCGCCGTCGGCTTCGCCCCCTTGCCCCCCGACCTGCTCGCCCCCCTCCCGCCAGCCGTCAAGGGCCCCGAGGGCCGCTACGTCGCCCTGGACCGCCGGGCCCGGGTCCTGGCCGTGGGCCGCCTGATGGCCAACGTGCCCACGGGCATCCTGGACGTGGCCGAGCCCCGCTTCGCCGGCCGCCTGGCCCGCCCCTCATCCGCCGACGAGTCCCTGGGCCTCCTCATCACCAGCGCCCTGGCCGATCGGGGCGCCCCCGTCGCCCGACGGGTCCTGGAGGGCCTGCTGGTCAACGAGGCCACCCCGCCCCGGGTCTTCGACGC
>CALCXL010000532.1 GCA_937907595.1 uncultured Pseudomonadota bacterium | reverse complement strand
GAGGAATCGGGGGGCTGCGGTTGGGGACGGTGGGCCGCCGGGGCTCCCTCTCGATCCCCGGACGGCGGCTCGCCAGGCCCGTCCCACGCGGGCGCACAGATGCCGCGGAGGCTAGCAAGACCGACGGGCCCGGTCCAGTTCGGGGCCCAGCCCACGCCCGGGATCCTCCGGAAGCCCTGGCCCATCGGCGCGCGCGGAGGCAGTCTAGGGGCTGATGCGCGCCTTGATCATCCCCTTTCTGCTCGTCTCCCTGCTGTCGGCCTGTTCGACGGAGGAGGGGCCCGGCGCCCTGGACCCCGACCGCTTCACGGACGAGGCCTGCGGCGAACCCGAGGCCGTCCGCTGCTTGGGCGGGGTCCGTCACCAGAGCTGCCAGGATTGGCTCTGGTACGACGAGGAGACCTGCCAGGCCGGCTCCGTCTGCGCCGAAGGCCTGGGCTGCGTGGCCTGCAACCCCTTCGAAGGCCCCGCCTGCCAGGGCGACGACGTCTACACCTGCACCGACGACGGCTCCCTGGGCGAGTACGTGGAGACCTGCGCGGTCGACCACTGCCAGCTGGGCTACTGCCGCATCGAGGACTGCCCCGACGGCACCGACCTGGTGTACGTCGTCGACTCGCAGTACCGCCTGCTCAGCTTCGACCCCCGGGACGAGGCCTACACCTTCGAGCTCCTGGGCAACCTGGGCTGCCCGGCCGGCGCCCCCTACCCGGGCTGGGGCGGCTTCGGCACGGCGACGCCCTTCTCCATGTCCGTCGACCGCCAGGGCACCGCCTGGGTGCTCTACACCAGCGGGGAGATCTTCTGGATCCCGATCCAGGACGTGGAGGACTGCCGCCCCTCCAACTGGGTGCCGGGCACGGACAACTTCGAGCTGTTCGGCATGGGCTTCGTCACCAACAGCTCTTTCGGCACCGACGAGACCCTGTTCCTGGCCGGGGGCACGGTCGGCCAGATGCAGGCCCACGCGACGGGTCGGCTCGGGGCCTACACGCCCGAACAGAGCTCCTTCTCCGTGCGCGGCAGCCTCAGCGAATCGGACCTGGGACCGGAGCTGACGGGCACCGGCGGCGGCGAGCTCTTCGCCTACTTCCCCAGCCCTGAGGCGGCGATGGTCGCGCGCATCGACAAGGCGACCGGCCAGAACGCCGAGTCCTGGGGCTTGCCGGGCGCGGGCTCGCAGATCCGGGCCTGGGCCTTCGCACACTGGGGCGGCGACTTCTTCATCTTCGTGAGCTTCGAGGACATCGCCACCGGCATCATCAACCAGGTGCACCGCTTCGATCGCAAGACGGGGACCACGCAGGTGGTGATCGAGGACAGCCCCTACCGCATCGTCGGCGCGGGCGTCTCCACCTGCGCGCCGCTGGTGGTGCAGTAGGGCAGCCGCCCCAGGTCCGTCGCCGCCGCCGCGCTCACTCCTTCTTGCGGCCGAAGCCGGGCAGGAAGCCCAGGAAGCGCCGCCAGCGGATCCCGCCCAGGCGCCCGCGCACGAACAGGTTCCACAGCAGGCCCGTCACCAGGCTCGCCGCCGCGAGGAGGGAGCCGAAGATCGCCGCGGCCACCGCCAGATCGAAGAAGCCGTAGCCGCCGCCTTCGATCATCAGCACCGCGACCAGGATCGACGAGCTGACCAGGAAGGCGCTGACGCCCAGCCCGAAGACCAGCGAGCGGCCCAGCTTGTCGATGGTCTCCGTGAGCCGATCCACCGCCGGCGTGTCCGCCGTCAGCTGGAAGTTGCCGCGCTCCAGATCCAGCAGCAGCTGGTCCAATTGGGCCGGCAGCCCCTTGAGCACGCTGGCCGAGCCCATGGCCGAGCGGAGCAGATCGCTGCCCACCTTCTCCGGGTCCAGGCGCTCTGCCGCCAACCGCATGGCGTAGGGCCGCACGGCCTCCATCATGTCCCAGTCGGGCACCAGCTGACGGGCGATGCCGTCCAGGGCGACCTCCGTGCGGGCGAGCACGGCGTACTCCTGGGGCAGGCGCAGGCCGTGGCGTCGGGCCAGATCCACCAGCTCCAGGGCGATCTGCCCGGTGTCCTGGTCCTGCATGGTCGTGCCGGCGTAGCGCTGCAGCAGGACCTCCACCTCCCCCGAGAGCACGCGCAGGTCGACGCGGCCGTCGCTGGTCCCCGCCCGGTACAGCGTGCGCGCCGCGGCGTCGGCGTCCCGGAAGATGACGGCCACGAAGATCGACTCCAGCGTGTCCCGCATCTCCGGCGTGATCCGGCCCATGAGGCCGAAGTCCAGGAAGGTGAGCGTGGAGTCGTCGTCGACGATCAGGTTGCCGGGGTGCGGATCCGCGTGGAAGAAGCCGGCCACGAAGATCTGCTGGTAGGAGGCCTCCACCAGCCGCTCCATCACCTTGTTCGCGTCCGCGGTCGTCCGGTCCAGCTGGCTCAGCTTGGTGCCCGCCACCCACTCCATCGTCATGACCCGGCGGGTGGTGAACTGGCGGAAGACCCGGGGCACGGCCACGCCCTCGATGCCCCGCAGCGCCGCCGCGAACTCCTGCGCGTGCGTCGCCTCGATGCGGAAGTCGACCTCCTGGCTGATGGCGCGGTCGAAGGCCTCCACGATTCCGCTGGGCGTGGTCAGCCCCAGATCGAGCTGCCCCTCCAGGAGCTGTGCCAGCGTGTAGAGGATGTTGATGTCCGAGCGCAGCGTCTCTTCGATGCCCGGGCGCATGATCTTGACCGCCACGCGGCTGCCGTCGCGCATGCGGGCGCTGTGCACCTGGGCGATGGAGGCCGAGGCCACCGGCTCGGGGGAGAAGTCCTGGAAGATCTCCTCCAGGGGCCGCTCGAAGGCCTCCTCCACCACCCGACGGGCCTCTTCGCCGGGGAAGGGGGGCACGCCGTCCTGGAGCGTGGCGAGCTCGTCCACGAAGTCCCGGGGCAGCAGGTCCGGCCGGGTGCTGAGCATCTGACCCAGCTTGACGAAGGTGGGCCCCAACTCCTCCATCACCTTGCGAAGGCGGCGCGCGGCGGGCACCTGCTCGACGTTGGCCATCGCCTGAATGGCGCCCAGGCCGGGGATGCGGGAGAGCGAGAGCCCCGACAGCACCTGGCCGAAGCCGTTGCGCACCGCGACCCCGAGGATCTCCCGGGCGCGGGCCAGGTCTTCGAGGCGGTAGGTGGGCTCCAAGGGCGCTACTGCGAGCCGCCCAGGTCGAACCAGAGCAGCCGGCGGCTCGCCGGCGCCCAGACCAGGAATAGGTGCTGGTAGAGGTTGCCCTCGAAGACCGAGCCCTCGCGCGGGCGCAGGCGCACGCAGCGCAGGCCCGCGGGACCCTCCGCCAGCTCGCGGCCCGAGTTCAGGCCCAGGGCGGAGGCGATCTGATCCTCCAGGATGTCCAGGAGCATGAAGGCGTGGGGGGAGAACTGCGACGCGGCGGTGCCCGGCCGGGAGCCGCCGGCCGTGGGGTGGTGCTTGAGCGCGTCCAGCAGGCCCTCGCGCACCTCCGGCCAGCCCACGCTGCCGACTCGGGCCACCTGCAACCCGAAGGCGGTGGGCCCCTGATCGGCGTAGGTGGGCAGCACGTGGCGCTCCACGAACGCGGCCAACATGGGCACCTGATCCCGATCGGCGGGGTCCCAGGAGGCCGCGCCCTCCCCGCTGACCCCGAAGGCGCGCGCGTCCCACCACGTCATGAAGTTGGTGGCCGTGTAGAGCTCGCCCACCTTCGCCAGCGCGACGTGCAGCGGATCGTCCTGCGACAGGGGGGCGAACGTCAGGGAATCCGTCATCGGACGGAGCATACCAGCGGCCCGACCGCCGCCACCTGCTCGCTCCGAGGATGTGCATCGGCGGCCCCCGCCTCCTATCCTGCGCGCCCTTCGAACGGAGCGAGACACATGGCGCGATTCGACAACCAGGTCGTCTGGATTACCGGCGGGGGATCGGGCATCGGCCTGGCCTGCGCGGTGGAGTTTGCCCGGCAGGGCGCCCGCGTCGCGGTCTCGGGCCGCCGGGTGGACAAGCTGCAGGGGGCCGTCGACGCGGTCCAGGCCGCGGGGGGCGAGGCGTTGGCCGTCGCCTGCGACGTGACCGACGAGCAGGCCTGCCGGGACGCCGTGGCAGAGATCGTTCGGCAGTGGGGCCGCCTGGACGTCGCCATGGCCAACGCCGGCTACGCGGTGGCCGGATGGGCGAGCGCCCTGGAGCTCTCCGATTGGCGCCGGCAGTTCGAGACCAACG
>CALCXL010000531.1 GCA_937907595.1 uncultured Pseudomonadota bacterium | reverse complement strand
GCGGCGGCGGCGCGGGCTACTACGGCGGCGGAGGCGGAGGCCTGGGCGCGGGCGGCGGCGGCAGCAGCTACACCGACCCGGGCGCGACCAACGTGGTGCACGGCCAGGGCGCGCAGAGCGGCGACGGGCTGGTGGTCATCAACCTGTAGGGAGGGGTTCGGGAGCCCCCTCTCATTGCGGGGGACGGCGACCTGCGACGACGCCCTCCCCTCCCCCCCCGGCGGGGCAGGCGGCGGCGATCAGTCGTCGGCCCGCGCCGGCGACGCCCACTGCATGCCGCGCTTGATGCCCTCCATCCAGCGCAGGGACGAGTACACCACCACCGCCGCGCTCCGCTCGTCCCGCGGGGTGATCTCCACCCGCCACAGCAGGCTGGCGGCCTCGGGGAAGGGCGTGGTCCCGGCGACGGCGTCGTCGAAGAGGCGGGCCAGGATGCTGCGCTCGTCGGCCTGGGCCAGCAGCCGCCCCAGCAAGGAGGGCGGCAGGGTCGCCAGGTCCGCCCTGGCCTCGTCGTCCAGCGCGGAGATCACGAGCTCCACCCGGGAGAGGGCGGGCGTTCCGTACTGCGCCGGCCAGACGTCGTGCAGCAACATCGCGGTGGCGAAGAGGTCGGCGTGGGCCTCCAGGGCGGGGTACTCGTCCCAGGGGTGCTCCTCCTGGAACTCCTGCACCAGCTGCTCGCGCCGACCGTCGCTGGAGCCGTCGTGGATGCGGTAGTCGATGACCGCCTCCGTGCCCTCGTCCACCTCCATGTCGCTCAGGGCCATGACCAGGACGTCGGCCAGGTCCGAATCGTCCACCTCCCCCACGTCGCCGGTGGGCAGGGTGGCGAGCAGGGCGCGGCGCTGGTCCGCGGTCCAGGCGTCGGGCAGCGCGTGGGCGCGGGTGACGGACTTCGCGAAGACATCGAACCGGTTGGACATGCTCAACTCCGCACCGCGAGGGTGCGGCAGCGCAGGATGACCTACCCCACCACAAAGCGCGTCGGTCTCTCCGTCTGAGCGGCAATTCGGCGCGGCGGACGCGGCGCGGCCCGCCTTGACCGCTTCCCTGTGCGTGCGACGATCCCCGGAGGGCTCATCAGCCCCGGAGGGCTCATCAGCCCCGGAGGGCCCATCGGCCCAGGAGGGAACCGAAGGCCTTGGACGCGTCGCTGGAGCTCCTCCGCCTCTACTGGGCGCCCGCCGTCTCCGCGCTGCACGTGGTGGCGGCCCTGGCGGCGAGCGGGCACGCCCTGCTGAGCAAGCGGGAGTCCGGCTCGACCGTGGCCTGGCTGGGGCTGATCTGGCTGAGCCCCGGGCTCGGCGCCGTGCTCTACCTGCTGCTGGGCGTCAACCGGATCCGCCGCGAGGCCCGCTCCCTGCGCCAGCAGGCTCCGCCCCTGCTCCCCTCGGTGATTCAGCCCACGGCGCTGGACGCGGTGCAGGACCTCGCCGTGCCCCCCGAGCAGCTCCCCTCCACCTCCCTGCGGCAGCTGGCCGGATCGGTGAGCAAGCTCACTCGCCGGGCGCTGTTCGGTGGCAACGAGATCCTCCCCTTCTGGGACGGCGATTCGGCCTACGACGCCATGATCGACGCCATCGATCGGGCCGAGTCCACCGTCGCGCTCTGCACCTACATCTTCGACGACGACGCCGCCGGCCGCCGCTTCGCGGGCGCCCTGGCCGGGGCCCGGGCGCGCGGGGTGGAGGTCCGGGTCCTCATCGACGCCGCCGGGGTCCGCTACTCCCGACGGCCCATGGACCTGCACCTGCGCCGCCTCGGGGTGCCGGCGCGCCGCTTCCTCCGCACGATCGCGCCCTGGCGGGTGCAGTTCTTCAACCTGCGCAACCACCGCAAGATCCTGGTGGTCGACGGGCGGGTCGCCTTCACCGGCGGCATGAACGTCCGGGCCGGCCACGCGGCCTCCACGGCGTCGGCGCGCGACCGGGTGGTGGACGAGCACTTCCGCGTCGTCGGGCCCGTCGCCAGCCAGCTGATGCGCGTGTTCGCCATCGACTGGGCGTTCACCACCGGGGAGGCCCTGGAGGGGGATGCCTGGTTCCCGGTGCCTCGCGCGGCCGGTTCGGTCGTCGCCCGCGCCATCGCCGACGGACCCGACAGCGACTTCGAGAAGTTCCTGGGCGTCGTGCACGGCGCCCTGGCCTGCGCCCAGCAGGAGGTGCTCGTGAGCACCCCCTACTTCCTGCCGGACGCGAGCCTGTTGCGCGCGCTGGCCACCACGGCGGCGCGCGGTGTCGACGTCCAGGTGCTGGTGCCCCAGAAGACCAACGTGCCCATGGTGCAGTGGGCCTCGCGCCCCCTGCAGGTCGACGCAGCCCGCCGCGGCTGCAGCGTGTCGTTGGTGCCCAGCCCGTTTGCACACAGCAAGCTGATCGTGGTCGATCGGGCCTGGATGCTGATGGGATCCGCCAACTGGGATCCGCGCAGCTACCGCCTCAACTTCGAGGTGGTCGTGGAGATCTACGACCCCGACCTGGCGGGGGCCTGCGCCGACCGGCTGGGGGCCCGGATCGCCAGCGCACAGCCCCTGGACGCCGACGGCGCCGGACGCCAGTCCCTGACCGCACGCCTGCTGGGCGCCCTGGCCGGCCTGGCCTCGCCCTACCTGTAGCAGCCCGCGGAACGACTCCTCGCGGCACGGTCGTGGCTCCACGGACCGCCAGGGGTGCCCCACGCCGCGGCGCCTGGGGCAGAACGCCCCAGGCTGGGCGGCGGCGACGGATCGCTCCCGGCTCCCAGGGAGGGCGATGTGGGTCCCCTTGCCCCCGGCGGGCGGCCGGTCGGGGGTGGCGTGGATCGTGCTTTCCCAGAAGGCCAGGGGTCTCGTCGGTTCCAGGTCGGAGCCGCCAGGCCCACAACGCCGTGCCGGGGCGCCCTCGCGCTTCGATGTCAGGAGACCCCATGTCCCGAAACGTCCCCCCCCGCCGCATCCTCTGCGCCGTCGACTTCACCCACGCCAGCGCCGTCGCCGCCTCCTACGCCTGCCAGATGGCGGAGGGCCTGGGCGCCAGCCTCATCCTCTGCCACGCGCTGACCGAGGCCCCCGACATCCTCTCCCTGGAAGGCATGTTCACCCCCGGCGCGGGCTGGCCCGGCAGCGAGGAGGCGACCCGGCGATGGAAGGAGGACGCCGAGCGGCGCCTCCGCCTGCTGGCGGATACCCTGCCCCTGGACGAGGTCGAGCTGCGGGTGGACGAGGGCGACCCCGCCGAGGCGATCCTGCAGGCCGCGGTCGACGTGGACGCGGACGCGATCTTCGTGGGCAGCCACGGTCGCCGGGGCTTCCGGCGCGCGCTGGTGGGCTCGGTGGCGGAGCGGCTGGTCCGCTGGTCGCCGGTGCCGGTCACCGTGGTGCGGTGGTCGGAGCAGCCGGACGTGGACGAGGCGCCCTGATCCGACTCCATCGCCGACCTTCTACGTTGTGGCCTTGTGGTGCCCGCCCACGCCGGACACGCGCTGAAGCCCCTGCTCGATCAGGTCGATCAACGCGCGCAGCCGCACGTCCTTGCGCTGCTCGGGCAGGAAGACCGCGTGCACCTCCACGCTGGACAGGGGCTGCTCGTCCAGGCGGATCAGCTCGCCCTCGCCGCGGGCGGGCTCCCCCAGGAAGGCCGGCAGGATCCCGGCCCCGGCCCCGGCCAGCAGCGCGTCTCGCACGGCCATGCGGTCGTCCACCACCACCACCGCGGGCAGGAGCTCCGGCCGGCGTCGAGCCAACAGCGCCTCGTCGCCGGGGGCGGCGATCAGGGGGACATCGGCGGGGTCGGTGCCAGCGTGGCGGCGTCCGGCGTACAGCCACATGGGCACGCGGGCCAGGTGCCGCGCGATCAGCCCTGAGTCCGGCAGCGCGCCCCCGCGGATCGCGAGGTCCACGCGGTCGCGCACCAGGTCCACCCGCGCGTTCTGCAGCAGCACCTCCAGGCGCACCCCGGGCATGCGCTCGCGGAAGCCGGCGATGACCGCGCCCCCCACGAGCCGGCCGAAGGGCACCGGCACCGAGACCCGCAGGGTGCCGCCGGGCGTGTCGTCCCGGGCCGCAGCCCTCAGCGCCCGCAGCGCCGCCAGCACCGGCTGAAGCTGCTCGTGCACCACGCGGCCGCGGTCGGTCAGGGTGATCTGCCGGGGCCCCCGCAGCACCAGGGCCTGGCCCGTGCGCTCCTCCAGGCCCGCCAGCCAGCGCGACGCCGTGGGCTTGGGCACCCCCAGATCGGCCGCCGCCGCCGTGATCGTGCCGGCGCGGACGAGTCGGTCGAAGAAGATCAGGTCGCGCAGGCGCAGGTCGTCGAAGTCGTCGAGCATCGTCCACAGATCATCTCAGAAACCGAGACCTGTGTGCCCATTCTTCGGCCTTATGGTGCCGCTTTTCTGTCCCTATCGTCTCAACACACCCCAGGAGATACCCCGTGAGCACCCCGACCCTCCCCATCACCAAGGACACGCTGGTGTCCGACATCCTGGCCGAGTACGGCGACATCGCCGACGTCATGGAGGCCTTCGGCGTCAAGCGCGCCGGCGCCCTGTTCCTGCGCAAGGGCCTGGGCAGGGTCCTCACCGTCGAGCGCGCCGCGAAGGTCCACCGGGTCCCCCTGGACGAGTTCCTGCCGATGGTCCAGCGCGCCGTCGGCCAGGCGCCCCACGACCAACCCACCGCCTGAACGCCCGAACGCCCCGAACGCCCCGAACGGAGTCCGCCATGCCCCCCGTCCCCGCCCCCTTCGACGTCGACCTGCTGGTGATCGGCGCCGGCCCCACTGGCCTGACCGCCGCCTGCGAGGCCCTGCGCCAGGGCTTGAGCGTGCGCATCGTCGACCGCAAGGCCCACCGCTCAACGGTCTCCAAGGCGCTGGTGATGCACGCCCGCACCCTGGAGGCCCTGGAAGACCTGCAGCTGTCGCAGCGGCTGGTGGCCGAGGGCGCGCGATTCGAGGGCCTCAACGTGCGCTTCGGCAAGCGCGAGCCCGTGCGGGTGGAGTTGGGCGCCCTCGGCTGGACGGACACCCGCTACCCCTTCTGGCTCTCCATCCCCCAGTACGCCACCGAGCGCTGCCTGGAGGAGCGGCTTGGCGAGCTGGGCGGAGCGGTGGGCTGGCGCACGGCCCTGGAGTCGCTGGAGCAGGACGTCGACGGCGTGACCGCGGTGCTGCGCCGCGACGACGGGGGGGAGGAGCGCTGCCGGGCGCGCTGGATGGTGGGCGCCGACGGGGGACGCAGCCGCAGCCGCGACCTGGTGGGCCTGCACATGGACCGGGAGAGCCTGGACAAGACCTTCGTGCTCGCCGACGTCAAGACCACCTGCGACCTGGAGCAGAGCGAAGGCCACGGCTGGCGGGGGGCCCAGGGCCTGCT
>CALCXL010000530.1 GCA_937907595.1 uncultured Pseudomonadota bacterium | reverse complement strand
CGGGGGTCTGAGTCAGCGGCGAGCAGGGCCCCTTGTGCGCGCCCGCAACACCCCCTCAGCCCGTCTCCCGCTCCTCCCAGCGCTCGCGGGCCATGGCCTCCAGCGCCATCGCCGCCAGCTCCCGGGGCTTCGCGCAGCCGCGGCCCTGGATCTCGTAGAGCACGAAGCGCCAGGCGTCCGACCCGCGCAGATCGGCCAACAGCGCCTTCGGGTCCAGCCCCTCCAGCTCCGCGGTGATCGCCTCCTGCAGCCCGGCCTCCCCCGCGTCGGCCAGGCGGTCGGCGCGCGCGTCCAGGTCGCTCATCGCTGCTCCTCGTACCGGTCCACGTCGTCGTCGCTCAGAGGGCGAAAGAGCACGACGTCGACGGCGGAGGCCCCGCGCAGCAGGCCCAGCAGGGCGTCCTCCCGCGCCGCAGGGGGCAGGCCCGCCAGCACCGCCACGGCCCGCAGGCCGGACCGCACCGACTCCCCGCTCTGCTCCAGCGCCCAGAGCGCCCACAGCTCCTCCACCACCCCGCCGGCCGCCGCCAGCTTCAGATCCTGCAGGATCCAGGGGACGTCGATCTCCAGCCTGATGCGCCCCCGGTTCGCCGCGCCCAGGGCCGCAGGCACGGCCCCCTGGATCGCGGTCAGGCCGGTGACGCGATCGGCCCAGGGCAGGTTGTGGCCCACACAGAACCCCCGCAGCAGCGGGACCTGGGGAGAGGATGTCGTCGACTCCGCCCCCTCACGCAAGGCCTGCGCGTCCGCCGCGTCCACCCAATGCACCAGTCGCAGCACGCCACCTCCCTTCGACCGCACCGTGACACGGCATCGTCTCAGTCGCCACCTTCCGCAGGGCGCCCCGCTGCGCTACACCCCCCCCATGAGCGATCCCCTGGCAGCGTGGTTGAAGCAGCGTGGGCTCACCCTGGTGGGGGACCCGCCGATGGTGCAAGGCCTGGGGCTGCAGCTCGCCCTGACCCCGGTGCTGCGCAACGAGTGGACGCACCGCATCGCCGAAGACCCCGACGGGCTGGAGGCGGAGCTGACGTCGATGGTGCACGCGCCCGGCCTGCCCTCGGGCTGGTTCGTGGCGCGCAGCGGCGTGCGGCTGCTGCTGATGGCCCGGGCCAGCCTCGCCGACGACGCCCTGCACCTCCCCCTCAGCAAGAAGGCCGCCGCCGCGCTGGTGCACACCGACCCGGAGGAGCGCCTGATCACCTTCTTGCGCAACGGCCACCTGGAGGGCTGGATGACGGACCTGCAGACCGCGCACGACGCCGCCCTGGCCGGGCTGGACGCGGTGCTGGCGGAGGCGAAGCTGGAGCTGGGGCGCGCGGGGGACAGCGGGTCGCCCCTGGGCATGCTGAGCACGACGTCGCCGTTCAAGGCGTCGCTGCTGCTGGCCCCGGGGCTCAAGGCGCGCGTGGCGGAGCCGCTGGGCTGGCCCCTGCTGGCCGTGGCCCCCTGCCGCGACTTCCTCTACCTCTTCTCCGACCGCGCCCTCATCCCGGAGCTGGGCAGCGCCGTGGTGCACGAGCTGGAGACCTCCCCGCACCCGATCAGCGACGAGGTCTTCCAGATCGGCGACGAGGGCCTGGAGGCCATCGGCGCGTACACCCCCGCCTGACCGCCCCAGCCGGCAGCGAAGCGTCCTCACGCACCAACCCTCCATGGGGCCGGCGGCTCCGATCAGTACAGCGGCACGCTCGAGTCGACCTGCCGGGACCAGGCGTCGATGCCGCCGCTCAGGTTCACCACGTTCTTGAAGCCGCGGGCGACCCACTTCTCCGCCTCCGCCTGGCTGCGCATGCCGTGGTGGCAGTGGAAGACGAGCACCGCCTTCGCCTTGTCCAGGCCCTCGAGCCAGGCCGCGGTCTCCGCGTCCAGCAGCCGGGCGCCGTCGATGCGCGCGGTGGCGTGCTCGGCGACCGTCCGCACGTCCACGAAGGCCACGTCCACGTTCGGGTCGGCCAGCATCGCCTTGAGGGCGGGGGGCGCGATCTGGGCGACCGTCACCGGCTCGTTGGGGTTGCTGATCTGGAAGCCCGCGCCCATGGCGCTGGTGGTGTAGTCGATGACGGTGCCGTCGGCCCGCTCGGCCGAGGCGCGATCCAGCAGGAAGGTCACCCCGCCGGCCTGGACCTCCACGTCGCCGAACATCTTGGCGCCCAGCGTCATCTCGTAGCGGAAGGTCGCGGGGACCTTGAAGCGCAGCCCGTCATCCTGCCCCTGCAGGGCCTCGTTCAGCGCGGCGGCCGCGGCGGCGGTGACGGTGATCGTGGGGGCGGCGACCTCGGCGAGCTCCACGCCCAGCGTCTTGTGCAGCTCCCCGTTGCCGGCCATCTCCGTGACGATGTCGCAGCCACCGACGAACTCGCCGTCGATGTACAGCTGCGGGATCGTCGGCCAGTCCGAGTACTCCTTGATGCCGGCGCGCACCTCGGGATCGGCCAGGACGTTGACCGTCTCGTAGCCGTCCACCACCCCGTCCAGGATCTCCACGACGCGGGCGGAGAAGCCGCATTGGGGCATGCGGCGGTTGCCCTTCATGAACAGCACCACGCGGTGCTGGTTGACGAGGGTGTCGAAGCGCTCTTTGGTGGCGGGATCGAGGGACATAACGGCTCCTGGCTGGTTTTCGGCCGCGAGTGTAGGACCGCCCCCGGCAGAAATCGACCGATTCAGTCCATTTCTCCGCCGGCGTCGTCGATCCAGCGATCTTCCGCCTGGGCCGCCCCGTCGATCAAGCGGAGCAGAACATGATGACGTCGCCCCGATCGCACCCGGGGGACCACCGCCGCGTTGACGTGCAGGACCCCGTCGACCGACCCCTGCCAGCGCCGCTCCCCGCCCCCCCGCAGCCTCCGGTGCATGTGGCCCGCCACCACCGCCACCACCCGCCGGCCCGTCCCCTGGGCGTGATCGATGGCCGCGCGCAGGTCGGGATCGCCGAAGTCGCCCTGCTCCTTGCGGAAGTCGCAGCCCCAGGGATCCTCCCGCCGATCCCCCAGCCCCGTGGGCCCGTTGTGGGCGACGAAGAGCAGGTCCCCCGGCGGCGCCTCGTCCACCAGCGCCCGCAGTCTCTGGGCCGACTCCTGCAGGCTGCCGACGCCGAAGCGCTGGGCCAACAGCGGCTCGAAGCCCAGGGACGGCCCGCCCATGGAGTGGGGTCGCCCGCAGATCACGTTGAGGTCGCCGAAACGGTGCCGCGAGTAGCCCCCCAGCGGCACCGGCGACAGCGCCCGCTCCAGCCGATCCCGCCGGCCGCCGTGCCCGGGCGCGAAGCCGCGGATCAGCGCGCGGCTCCCCACCACCTCCCCCAGGAGCTGCCCCAGGTTGGCGGCGTCGTGGTTGCCCGGCACCACCAGGGCGGGCACCTGCAGCCGCGCGATCGACCGGGCGACGTCCAGGGCTCCCCGCTGGAGGTGGCCGCCCAGGTCGCCCACGAACAGCAGGAGATCCAGCTCCGATCGATCGAAGCAGCGGAGGTCATCAGGCCCCCAGTGTCGGTGGATGTCGCCCACGATCCCGATGCGCATGGGGCACTGTACCGACCCCCACCGGCGCCCATCGGCGGGACGGGGCCGCTAAGCTGTGTGGGTGCCCGAGGAAGCCCAGCGCCGGTCGTTTCTGGAGGAGCTTCGCTCGGTGGTGGCGAGCGGCGGCGATCACCTCCCGCTGGATCTGGGCGCCGCCCTGGTGACCGCCCACGAGCAGCCCTGGCTGGAGCCTGACAACCTGCTGGCCGACCTGGATTCCCTGGCCTCGGACCTGCACATCCCCGCGGGCTCGCCCGGGGTGCAGCAGGTGGCGCGCCTCAACCACCACCTCTTCACCACGCTCGGCTTTCGCGGCGACGAAGAGGTGTACGACGCCCCCTTCAACTCCTACCTGGACCGGGTGCTGGAGCGCCGCAAGGGGCTGCCGATCCTGCTGTCGGTGGTCTACCTGGAGGTGGCGCGGCGCGTGGGCGTGGCCTGCGAGGGCGTGAGCTTTCCCGGCCACTTCCTGGTCGCCACCCAGGGGCACGACCCCCGCTTCTTTGTGGATCCCTTCGGCCGCGGGACGATCCTGCGCGTCGATCAGCTGCTGGGGCTGCTGGCGAAGCGGCTCGGGCGGCCGGTGATGGCGATGGAGGACGCGGAGCAGTATCTGGCGCCCTGCAGCCACCGGGCGATCCTCATCCGCATGAACAACAACCTGAAGGCCTCCTTCCTGCGCCGACGGGACGACCTGGGCGCCCTGCGCGCGGTGGATCGCCTGGAGATCCTGGACCCCGCCCAGCCTGATCTGCAGCGGGACCGCGCCCTGCTCCTGGCCCGCCTGGATCGACCGCAGGAGGCGGTCGCGCCGCTGGAGGCCTACCTGGACGCCCGGCCCGAGGCGGAGGACGCCGTGGAGCTGGCGGTCTTCCTGGAGCAGCTCAAGGCGCTCGGTTGACGCCCGCCGGAGCCCGCTTCACCCTGGGGCCATGACCTCCCAAGACGTGCTCGACTTCTGGTTCGGCCCCGCCGACCCCGCCCAGCCCGACGGCGCCTCGCGCGGCATCTGGTGGACCCGCGACGCGGACTTCGACGCGTCGATCCGCCAGCGCTTCTTCGCCACCTGGCAGGCCGCCTGCCGCGGCGAGCTGGAGGACTGGAAGGGCTCGCCCGACGGCACCCTGGCCCTGGTGATCGTGCTGGATCAGTTCAGCCGCAACCTCTGCCGCGACGACCCCGGCGCCTGGGCGCAGGACCCCGCCGCGGTGGCGATCACCCTGGACGCCATCGATCGCGGGCTGGACGACGAGCTCAGCCACTTCGGCCGGGCGTTCCTGTACATGCCCCTGATGCACTCCGAGGACCGCGCCGTGCAGGTCCGCTCCATCGCCGCCTTCGACAAGCTGGTCCGCCTGGCCCCGGCCTCGCTGCGCGCCGGCGCCGAGGGCAACCTCAAGTTCGCCCACATGCACAAGGACATCGTCGATCGCTTCGGC
>CALCXL010000529.1 GCA_937907595.1 uncultured Pseudomonadota bacterium | reverse complement strand
CTCGCCGCCGAAGAAGGTCTTGGCCCCGCCCCACTTCGCGTCCACCTCGATGCCCGTGCCGCTGCACAGAAAGGCGGTGCTCTGCAGGAACATCGTGCCCTGGCTGAGCTCCTGGGTGACCACGTCGCCGCAGTGCGTGGGCGCGAAGGTCACGTGGCCCGCCGCCCCCACCGCCGTGTAGCGGTTCTGGAAGAAGGACTCGCCGGCGGCCATGCGCTTGAGGCCGGTCATCAGGCCCTTGAGCTTGCCCTCGCCCTTCTTGCCGGCGGACGTCTCGATGGAGATGTGCGTGTCCATGGAGACCATCGCGCCGCCTTCGGCCACGATCGTCTCCCCCTCGTCGAGGATGACTTCGGCCAGCGCGTACGACGGACGGTGGTGAATCTGAATGTCCATGGCGTCCTCCTTTAGGGCAGCTGCGGCGTGATCCAGGAGATCAGCGAGCCGACGTTGCGGGTTTGAAGCCAGAGCGTTCCGGTGCCCGTGAACTCGAGCACCAGGCCTTCGCCGGACAGCAGGGTGCTCTTCCAGCCCCCCGCCTTGCGGATCTTGTATTGCAGGTCCCCCTCGAAGGCGACCAGGTGGCCGGTGTCCACCATGTAGGACCCGTCGACCTCAAGCTGCTCGATGGCGCCGTAGCTGTTGATCAGCAGGTCGCCGTCGCCCGAGCAGTCCAGGAAGAAGGCGCCCTCGCCGGAGAAGAGCATCGACAGCCCGCCCCACACCAGCGACACGTCGACGTCCGGCGTGCTGGCCATGTAGGAGCTGGCCTGCACGGTCACCTTGCGGCCGGCCATGGGGATGTGGATGACGTCGCCGACCATCGCCGGCGCGAGCATCAGCTGCTGCCCGCCGTCGGTGGCCTCGAAGTGGTTGACGAACATGGACTCGCCGGCCAGGAACTTGCGCGCCAGGCCGGCCAGCGCCGCTTTCAGCCAGCCGACGAAGCCGCCGCCGCCGACCCCGTTGAACTTGGGTTCCGCCGACAGCCCGGTGCTCATGGCGACCATGGCTCCGCTCTCAGCGATGAACTTGTCGCCCTGGTCCAGGGTCACCACGGCCATGCCGTAGGACGGACGCGACTCGACGTCGATCTTCATGAAGGCTCCTCAGGTCGTGAAGCGCGCGTCCCCCGCGGCACTCCAGAATGGCGCCAAGGGTGCGCCCAAGGCCGGGCTTTCGTCAACGGGCGACGCGCCTTTGGCATGCTGCAGGCGTGAGCCCATCGACCCCTGCAGCGTCTTTGCCCCCGCCCGCCGCCGCGTTCTGCGTCGGCCACCTGCTCACGCGCGCGCTCGTCATCCCGATCGCCGCCGCCCTGCTGCTCGTCGGCTCCGCGTGCGACGCCCCCCAGGAGGCCTCCCCGCTGCCCGATCCCGCCGGCCCTGGCGAGGGGTGGGTCGACGGCGGCGGCCTGCTGGTCCCGCCCCTGGGCGCGGTGCTGACCGTCTCCGGCGCCGACCCCGACGGCCGCCGCGTCTACACCGTCACCCTGGGCGACGAGCTCACCTGCGACCGCCAGCGCGAGCACGACGTCGCCGTGGAGGCCGCCAACGACCGATGGCTGGAGGACGCCGACCACGAGGCCCTGCAGCAGGCCATCGACGACGCCGACCGCGCCCTCTTCCCCCCGGGCACCTGGACCCTGCGCCTGGACCTGGGCCGCCGCGACGACCCCTCAGCCGCCCTCCCCCTGGCCGAGGTCCGCCTCTTCGCCGAGCGCCGCACCGACGGCGAGCCCGACGCCGAGTTCACCGCCGAGTCGCCCGGCGTGGTCGAGTTCGAGGGATCCGAGGGCCGGATCGCCGCGGAGCTGGGCTTCGGCGCGCTGTGGACGGGGTCGGCGGTGACGGAGGGCTACTTCGACTTCTCGGTGGGCTTTGATGCGTTGGGGTGTGGATGATGATGGGGTGAGGTGACCGGCTTGGGGTGAGGCTTCGGCTCGGGGGTGCAGGGGCGATGTCGGCCGACGGCTACACGTCCTCGGGCGACGCTCGACCCCCCTCTCGACGGGCCCCCATGGGCGTGAGCACCGCCCCTCGGACCTTCGAGTCGAGCAGCGCCTTCACGATGGGCGCCGACACGATCACCGGCTGCCCCGCGCTCGCCACGGAGCCGATCCACGACGCCGTGCGGGCGATCGGCGCCGACGGCTCCTCGGTGAAGCCCGGGAAGAAGCCGCTGAGATCCGGCGGGACCTTCTCCCGACCGCAGGCCCCGCAGGTCTCGGTGGCGATGCCGTCGAGCCGGATCGGCCGGCGCTCCTCGGCCACCAGCTGCACGACGGAGCTGAGCTCCGCACGGCCCCTGCGGTCCAGGACGGGCCGGCAGGCGACGCCGTGCGGCTCGAAGCAGGCGGCATGGACGTCCGGTGTGACGAAGACCTCGTCGACCACCCAGTGGAGCTGCAGGACGCCGCGCTTGCCCCACTTCGGCTCCCGCGTCATGCGGAACGGCGCGTTCTGGCGGGCTCCGACCCCGCAGGTCGAGCAGTACGCGGACAGGTCGTAGGTGGCGGCCAGGTAGCCGAAGTCGCCGTCGTCGGGCTCGGGGTAGCCGTGGTCCCACCGGGCGGCCAGGACGGACCAGTGGGCGTCGCGGTGTTCGGCCGGGGTGAAGTGGGTTTGGGCCAGGTGCCCCACGCGCCACCGCGTGAGCTTGGGCTCCAGGTCGGCGTACTCATCGGCGCTCAGGACGACGACGGCGATGGGCCCTGCGATGGCGTGGCCGCGGGCAGCCAGGAGGGCGGCCGGTTCTGGCTTCGCGCTCGGGCTGAACGCGATCCGGTGGGTGATCTTCATGACGGGAGGGTACTCACAGGCCGAGCGCGCTCAAGATCTCGGGAAAATCTGCATAGACCCTGCGGGCTGCTGCCTCGATTCGGTCCCGATGCCCGTACTCCAGGCTCAGCGCGGGTTCGACGCCCCCGCTGCCCGGAGGCAGCGGCAGTTGCAGGCTGTGGCGCAGCTCACCCGTGGAGGACGGCGGCCCCCCCGACGCGAGGTTGGCGGCGTGTGCAGGGTGGACGAGGACGAGCAGGAAGAGAGCGGCGAGGAGGCGCATGGGCCCCAAGACGAAGGCTCTTCGCAGCTGGGGCCCTGTTTTTCGGTTCAGCCCGCGAAGATCTGAGCACCCCTTGTAGGGATCCTCACCGCCCCAGCCACACCACCCGGCGGTTGCCCTTGCCGTTGCGTCGGCCGCGCATGCGACGGACGTCGACTCGGAAGCCCGCCTTCTTCATGCGGTTGGTGAAGCGGTCGTCGGGGCCCGAGGACCAGACCGCGACGACGCCCCCGGGCTTGAGGGCTCGGCGGATCCGGCCCAGGCCGTCGCGGTCGTAGAGGCGGTCGTTGGAGCGGCGGGTCAGGCCGTCGGGGCCGTTGTCGACGTCGAGCAGGATCACGTCGAAGGCCGCCGTCGACGCCGCCAGGAGCGCCACCACGTCGCCGACGTGCAGCTCCGTGCGGGGGTCCTCCAGGGGCGCGCCGGCCAGGTGCGCCAGGGGGCCGCGGTTCCAGTCCACCACGTCGGGCACCAGCTCCGCCACCAGCACCGTGTCCTGCGGGCCCACCGAGCGCAGCGCCGCGGCCAGGGTGAAGCCCATGCCCAGCCCGCCCACCAGCACCCGCCGACCGCGGCCAGACCCCAGCTCCTCGCAGGCGATCTCCGCCAGCATCTCCTCCGAGTCCTTCTCCCGGCTGTTCATCAGCTCCACGGAGCCCGCGTTGATGACGAAGTCCGTGCCCCGCTGGCGCAGGGACAGCAGGGTGTCTTCGCCGGGGATGGGGGCGGTGGCGAGGGGGATCCAGGGGAGCATCGGCGGCGTAGGGTACCGGAGGTCGGGTCGTCCGGTGCGGCCTCACGTCGTCCTCATGGGCCTTTGCACGCAGGCGTGTCACACAGTTCGCGGCCAGCCCAGCGCGCCAGTCGACCGTGTCACACGGAGCGACGCTGCCGCCCTCAGCGCCCCCGTGTCACAGCCCCTCGCTACCGTCCGCGGGTGACCACCTTCCACCGCCACCTCTCCGACCGGGCCCGGCGGGCCCTGGCCCCGCACCTCCCCCTCGTCGCCGCCTGGCTGGATCGGCCCGGCGCGGCCTTCCACCTGCGCCGGGGCGACTGCGCCGCCTTCATGTGGTGGGGGCAGAGGGCCGTCGCCCTGGAGGGGCTGGCCGGCCGGGCCACCGCGCACCCCTTCGGCGCCGACGCCGTCCCCCTGGATGCCTCGCTGCCCCAGGTGCTGCACGCCGCCGCCGATCGCATCGACGAGCACCTGCGCCGGACCCGCTCCTCCAGCGCCGGGGAGCTGGCCCTGCAAGCGGGGCTGGTCTCCGCCCTGCACCGATCCGACGCCGACTTCCTGGTCCTGGACGAGCAGGTGCAGGTCCCCCGCGCCGCCCTCGCCGACCCCTCGCTGGCCGGCCTGCGCGTCGACCTGGCCCTGGTGGAGCGCGCCACCGGCGACCTGTGGCTGGTGGAGGTCAAGCCCGCCGACGCCGCCGATCTGGACGGCCCCGTGCTCCAGCAGCTCGACCGCACCCGCGGCCTCCCCGGCGCCCTGCACGGCGGCGCCCTGGTGTTCGTGCAGGCCCTCGCCCAGGTCCTCGCCCAGAAGGCGGAGTTGGGGCTGCTGGCCGCGGCCCCTCCGACCCCCTCCGGCGCCGTCCGCAGCGCGTCCCTCTCCATCGGCGATCCCGCGCAAGCCGCGGGCCGCGTGGCCTGCTGGACCGACGGCGAGCTCCGGGGACTGGAGGGCCTGCTGCACGGACACGTCGCGGCCGACTGCGCCCCCACCCGGGACGCATTCCGCCCCCTGCTCGCCGCCCGCGACGCCGCGCTCGCCGGTCCCCGCGTCGCCCACGCCCCCCGGCGATCCCGGTGGAACACCTTCACGGCCCAGCAGGACCACGCCCAGGCCGTCTGGCGGCGTCGCGCCCCCTCTGAGCCCCAGTTGGGGCCCTTC
>CALCXL010000528.1 GCA_937907595.1 uncultured Pseudomonadota bacterium | reverse complement strand
CTCCGCCGCGCCGCCCACGATCCAGCCGTCCTGCACGTTGGAGGACGAGCTGATGGCGGTGATGCCGTCGCCGCCGTTGCCCATGGCCGTGGCCGCCGTGATGGACGTGCCGATGAGGTTGCCGATGATCTGGCCGTCGTCGGGCCCGGACCCGTCCACGAAGATGCCGCCCGCGCCGTTGCCGGAGATGACGTTCCAGGGGCCGACGATCACGTCGTCGTCGCCGTCCACGTGCACGCCGTAGGCCGCGTTGCCGTCGGGCGCGGTGCCGTCGAGGTTGGTGCCGATGAGGCACTCGGTGACCTGCACCCCGTCGGCGTCGATGTAGACGCCCGAGCCCCCCGCTCCGCGGATGTTGAAGCCGCGGACCTCCACGCGGTCGCCCGTGATGCGGATCGGCGCGTCGGCGAAGAACATGCTGCCGCCGTCGAGGGCGATGGCGACCTGCAGGTTCAGGCCGTCGGCGGGGTCGTTGGTGTTGCGCGTGACGGTGCCGCAGCCCGTGCAGTCGAAGCCGTCGATGAGCAGATCGCTGTTGGTGACGCTGATCGCCGCGAAGACCGGCGAGATGATCAGGGGGCCGACCTCCGCCGAGAAGTCGAAGTTGATCGTGTCCCCGTCGGCGGCTTCCCACAGCGCGTCGCGGATCGTGCACTGCCCCGCGGAGGCGCCGCAGGAGAAGTCCCGCAGGCCGCTGAGGCTGTTGACGGTCCAGGTGGCCGCCGAAGCCGAGGCCGGGAGGAGCAAGAGGGCGAACAGGATCACGAGCCGGCGCATTGCACCTCCGCGGGCTCCCACTCGGGGCCCACGAGAAGCATAGCCGGCCGGGCTGGCAAGCCTTTGTTCGGATCGGGTCGCGTTCGCCCCCGAGGGCGCAGTCCCGGGCTGCCGGTCCCTACTCGGCGACGATCTTCTGGGCCTGCTTGACCACGCGGGGGTCGGGATCCTGCAGCAGGCGCGGCAGGGCGGTGAGCGCCTTGGCCTGCTTGACGTCCAGGCGGCGCAGGGAGCGCAGGGCGTGCAAGCGCACGTCGGGGGCGGCGTCGATCAGCAAGGCGGACAGGGGCTCCGTGGCCTCCGGCACCGCCAACCAGCCCAGGGCGCGGGCGGCCATGGCGCGGGGCTGGACCTGATCGTCGGCCAGGGCCGAGAGCAGCTCGGGGGCCAGCAGGGCGCCGTCGGCCCTCCAGCCCGAGGAGACCGCGGCCTCCGCGCGCACCGTCGGATCGGCGTCCAGCAGGCCCAGACGCAGCAGGTCCAGGGCCGTGGCGGCGTCCTGGGCCTTGCGCATGGAGCCCACCATCACCACGCGAAGGGAAGGCTCCTCCTCCTGCGCGAACAGGCCGCGCGCGACCTCCGCCCAGGAGTCCGATCGCTCCACGAGCGCCGCGAACAGGCCCTCACGGACCTGCAGGGGCTCCCCGCGGTGCATGAAGCGCTCGAGGATCGCCGGGAAGGCGGCCGGGTCGGCGAAGGCGTCGTCGTACCAGCGCAGGCGCTGAGCGCGGTCCCGGATGGGCTCGGCCTGCATCACCGCGGCGAAGAGCGCCGGATCGTGCCGCCAGCCCAGGGCGACCGCGGCCTGCTGACGGACCCGCCAGTCGGGGTGGTTGGCCATGTCGGCCAGGGCGTCGTCGCTCAGATCGGCGTCCAGCACGAGGTCGTCGCGCAGGGCCAGGTAGTCGGTCGACGCGTCCACGGCGAGCAGGCGCCCGGCCAGATCGCCGGCGAAGGCGGGGGGGGCCAGAGAGAGGCTCAGGGCGACCAGGATCCATCGAGAGTTGGTCATGATCACTCCCCTTCCAGCAGGTGACCGGCCACCGACCACCAGTCGGCCTCCGGCGTGCGCATCATGTTGGTGCCGCAGTGAACCTCGCCCAGCTGCATGTGATAGACGGCCCAGTTGTCCACGAAGTGCAGATCCAGGGTGTTCGGCATCATGTCGATGACGTGGGCGATGACCGGGTCCTCGTCCTGCCCCACGGTGGGGTCGTCGCTGTCCCGGGTGAAAGGGTCGGCCAGGAACACGTCGGTCTGCTCGCCGCGGTTGGTGACGATCAGGTTGACCATGCCGGGGATGAGGGCGGCGTTGCCGCAGCCGGGCAGCGACTCGAAGAGGCTGGGCATGCGCAGGATGTCGTCCTCGGTCAGGTTGAGCTCCTCCATGAACTGCTCGGCCATGGGGTCCAGGATGTCCTCCTGGATCTCCTCGTTCTCCATGCGCAGGGCGTTGTTGTTCACGATGGCGCCGACGGTGGCCATGCCGTGGCCGAACTCGTTGCTGCCCCGGGCGTAGCGCGGCAGGTCCATGGCCTCGTCCTGGGCCTCCAGGATCTTGTAGGCGGAGGGGATGTCGCCGATGACGAACTTGAAGCCGATGTCGCTGCTGGGGTCGGGCACCGTGGAGGTGACCTCGTCGATGTGGCCCACGCAGAGCCACGCCGTGTTCGGCATGAAGGGCTTCTGGATGCGCTGCTCGGCCAGGAAGTCCGTCAGGTCGCGGGTGGGGTAGCGGTTGGAGTCGCCGCCGAAGTAGATGCGGCCGAAGGGGTACTCCACGCCGTCGACCGTGACCGGCGGGCTGATCTCCAGGTTCCCGAAGGAGTCCAAGGAGTTGGCCTGCTGGGGGTTGCCCCAGGTCTCGTTGACGACGTCGGGCCCGATGCCGCTGTTGCTGCCGACGATGCCGTCCTCGGGGAAGTCGTCCAGGCCGCGGTCGCGGATGGAGTCGATGACCAGATCCGTGCGCGCGTCCGGGGAGTTCATCCAGCCGATCTGGATCTCGTCCTGGATCCACACGTCGCCCTGGTACTGGTTGCCGGGCACGGGCGTGAACTGGTCGCCGAGCACGTCGGCGTACGTGTCGATCATGTGCTCGTTGTTGTAGAAGCGCGAGATCCAGCTGCTGCCGCTGGCCGGGATGTCCACCACCCAGACCATCTCCGTCTGCTGCAGGTGGTGGTTGAGGATGAGGGGGGACGCGGTCAGGAAGGTCCAGTCGTTGTCGACGGACTCGTCTCCCTCCATCTGCTCCAGCGCGACCCAGGCCTGGGACAGCATGGAGCGGGCCTCCACCTGGAAGCTCAGGTCCTCGGTGCTGGTGGGCAGGGTCCAGGTCTCCAGGTCGTCCCCGTCGACGGCCCCCAGCACGATCTCGCCGTCGTGCCAGATGCGGAAGTTGCGGACCTCACCGTGCATGTTCAGCCGGTAGCTGCGCCCGTCGGCCAGGTCCGTCCAGACCGACGCCGGCACCACGAACGTGGCCAGGTCGTTGTCCTCCGCCACCAGATCGCCGGCTTCGTTGTCCAGCCAGTCGGGGGTGCCGTTGCTGTTGTCGTCGTCCAGGTTCGGCAGCGTGGCCAGCCCCGGGAAGGTCTTGGCCGCGTCCTCGCCGTACGCATCGCCGAGGCTGATGAGGGGCTTGCCGTCAACGTTGGGGGGGGCGTTTGGGTCCCCGCCCTCGGGGTCGGTGCTGGGGCAACCCGCCAACAGGGCCGCTGCGGCCGCCAGGGCGGTGATGGATCGGGTCAAGAGTCGGTCCTCTCGGTGGCGTTCGCGGGCGGGAGCCCGGGAGCGAAGGGGCGGAATCTACCACCCGGTCCGGCCGCGGCTGGACATGATTCGGTCAAGGTTGTGGTGAGACCCTGCAAAGCACCCGGGCAATCTGGGGTTCAGCTCGACGGCGAGCTCATGCCGCCCAGTAGTGCAGCTTCATGCAGAAGACCGAGCCGCCCGACCTCAGGAACTCGCCGGTCTCCACCTCCACCACCTCCACGCCCAGGGCGCGCAGGTCGTCGGCGGCCTCGGCGCCCGGCTGGACGATGTAGTGGCGGCCGTCGGGGCTGTGTCCGTTGCAGAACATCTTCATGGCGTCGTCCACCGACACCTCCAGCAGCCGCTCGAACTGGGTGCGCAGGATGCCCAGGGCGTCCAGATCGAAGGCGTGGGGCACGATGACCGCGGTCCGCTCGTCGATGACGCTGAGGCAGGTGTCCAGGTGGTAGAAGCGCGGGTCCACCAGCTTGAGCAGCGCGACCGGGGCCCCGGTCATGGCGCCGACGCGCAGCCAGGCCTCCTCGCAGCTTCGATCGCCGACGCCGCCGTACAGCAGGGCGCGGCCGGGGTGCCAGATCCCGTCCCCCGTGCCCTCGAAGCGGGCGACCTCGTAGGGGTTGAGGGACTCGATGATCAGGCCCTGGGCCTCCAGGGCGGAGACGATGTGGGCCACCTCCGGCTCGCGGTGCGCCGACTTCATGATCGAGCGGATGCCGCCGGCGCCCTCCCCCATCAAGCCCGGAGGCACCGGCAGCACCTGGTTGGCCGTGAAGACGAGGTCGGGCAGCAGGGGCTGTCCGGGCACCACCGTCACCTGCACCCCCAACCGCTGGTAGTGGCGCAGCAGATCCCGCCACTGCCGACGCGCGGCGAAGCGGTCCACGCGGCCGATGTTCTCCTCCATGTGCGGGTTCTCGACGTTGGCCACGTCGTAGAAGGTCGGCTCGGCCATCAAGACCCGGTTCGCGCGCGGCACTGCCGGCAGGGAACGTGGGTCGACGGCGTCAGCGGCGGTGCGGATCAGGCGCACGACCGAAGGATCCATCCAGCCTCCGGGGGCCCGCGGGGGGGCGGCCTATTCGACGATCAGCGGGTAGGTGATCGACTTGCTCTTGCCCTCGTAGGGCGGGAACTTCAGCGAGTTGACCTCGTTGCTGATGCACGTATCCAGCGCCGTGCCGGCGAAGCGCGAGGTGGTCACCCGCGAGCGGCTCACGGTGCCGTCGGGCGAGATGCTGAACTTGACGTAGATCTTGCCGCTCAGGTCCGCGCCGCGGGCCTGCTCGACCTTGAGGCAGCGGATGATCGTGGCGTTGTTCTTCATGATCGTGTCGATCACGAAGCGGCTGGGGCCCGTCGCCGTCTTGGTCTCCGCCTCCTCCGGGGCCCGGGGCGCCGCGCGCTCGGGACCCGACGCGCGGGGCGTGGGGGTGGGCTCCGGCGTGGCACGGGGACGCGGCGTGGCCTCAGGCTCCACCAGGCGGCGGGGCTCGGGGGTGCTGCGGGGCGTGGGCGTGGCGGCGGGGGCGCGACCCAGGCCGCCAACCTCCGCGTCGCTGAAGCGCTTGAGCTCCTCAGCCTCCGCGGCGCTCAGCTCCGGCTCACCCTCGAGCTCCTCGTCGCCCAGCTCCGGCTCCTCGAGCTCCTCATCGGGCAGGTCGGGGGGCAGCTCCGGCTCAGGCCGGGGCGGCGGCTGCACGGGCGGCAGCGCGGGCGCGTTCACCACCGGCTCCGCCTCCATCCCGCGCATGAAGTGCACGCCGAAGACCAGGCCGGCCAGCAGCAGCGCGACGATGAGGGCGATGGGGGCGCGGCCGGGCTTGGCGCCCCGCTCGGTGATCAGCGCCAGCAGCATGCAGCCGGCGAGGCCGAAGCCCGCCAGACCGAACGCGATGGAGCTGATCGGCGCTTCCAGGAAGGGGGTGACCAGCAGGCCGGCCAGACCCAGCAGGCCCAGGACCGCGACCGTGCCGAGCACCGAGCTGGCGCCGCCCGCGGCGGGCGCCGAGGCGGACACCGACTGCGTGGCCGAGCTGGCTCCCCTCGCGGGGGCTCCGGGCGCGCGGCGGGGCACGGTCGGCGGCACGACGGCGGCCGACTGGCCCGTCGGAGGACGGGGGGGCAAGGGCGGGCCGGGGGGCACCGCGGGAGCGCCGCCACGCTGGCCAGGA
>CALCXL010000527.1 GCA_937907595.1 uncultured Pseudomonadota bacterium | reverse complement strand
CATGATCGTGAACTCCACCCGGCGGTTGCGCTCGCGGCCCGACTCCGTCTTGTTCGTGTCGATGGGTCGGATCTCCCCGTAGCCCACGGCCACCAGACGCTCCGGGTCGACGCCCGCCTTGACCAGGTGGCGCATGACCGCGTTGGCTCGCTTCTCGCTCAGCTGTTGGTTGTACGAGTCGCGTCCCTTGTCGTCGGTGTGGCCCTCGATGCGGATGCGCCGGATCTCCGGGTGAGCGATCAGGGTGCTCTTGACCGCCTCCAGGATGGGGAAGGACTTCGACAGGATCACGTCCTTGCCGTACTTGAAGAGGATCTTGTCCAGGATGACGATCTTGCCGGCGCTCACCACCGCGATGACGTCGTCGGGGCAGCCGTCGTCGTCCTTGAAGTCGTTGACGTTCTCCGGCTGATCGGGGCACAGGTCGACGTCGTCGGGGAAGCCGTCGCCGTCGTTGTCCGACTCGGGGCAGCCGTCGTCGTCCTCCCAGCCGTCGAAGTCCTCCTTGACCATGGGGCAGCCGTCGTCGACGTCGAGCACGCCGTCGCCGTCGTTGTCCGGCTCGGGGCAGCCGTCCGCGTCCTCGTAGCCGTCGATGTCCTCGGGGTCCATCGGGCAGGCGTCGGGCCCGTCGAGCACGCCGTCGCCGTCGTTGTCCGGGTCGGGGCAGCCGTCCTGATCCTCGAAGCCGTCGCCGTCCTCGGGGTCCATGGGGCAGGTGTCGTCGGCGTCCACGATGCCGTCGCCGTCGTTGTCGATCTCCGGGCAACCGTCCTCGTCCTCGAAGCTGTCGAAGTCCTCGGGCTCGTCCACGCAGGCGTCCTTGGGGTCCAGGATGCCGTCGCCGTCCCGGTCCCGGGCGGGGGCCCAGGACATGCCCGCGAACACGCGGAAGGCGGGGGTGCCCACCCCGGCGGTGAGCCCCGGTCCGGCGCCGGCGATGATGTCGAAGCCCTTCGGCAGGCGGATGCGCGCGTCGATCATCAGCTCCAGGGGGCTGTGGATCAGCGCCTGGCCCACGCTGCTGCTCAGCTCCGCCAGGCCCGGGCCCACGACGCCGACGCCGTGCAGCTCCAGGTTGATGTCCAGCTTGTCCAGGAGGGGCGTCACGCCGAAGCCGACCGCGTAGAGGATCTCGTCGTCGGCGGCCACGTTGTCGCCCACCTGGGCGTGGCCGACCTTGAGGCGGTAGCCGATGTGGCCCGCGGTGTGGATGCGCTTCCAGCGGCGGCTCACCGCGACCTTGGCGCCGAAGGTGGGGATCCCGCTCGTCAGGAACAGGTTGGGGTTGCCGGTGGGAAAGGTCACGAAGGGGATGACGCCCAGGTTGACGAAGTGCTTCTCCTGGCTCAGCGGCTTGAACCGGCCCTCCAGCCAGAGGTCGCCCAGGGAGAAGACGTTCTGCTCGCCGCCCAGGTCGACGATGCCCGGTCCCGCGCTGGCGAACTGCATGAACGCCATCATCAGGTCGATCTCGACCCAGTCCGTGGGCGCGAAGGCGCCGCGCACGTGGCCGGCGAAGAGGTTGTCGATCAGCTCCCCGTCGCGCACCAGGTCCGAGTTGGCCTGCTGCAGCGGGCGGAAGGCGTAGTTGAGCGTGACGTCGACGCCGAACTTCATCTTCGGCATGAGCACGCCGTCGTGCACGAGCACGAAGTTGTGGTAGCTGCCGATGAGGTGGAAGCGCTGGATGTCCAGCGAGGGCTGGGGCGCGTCCTGCGCGGCCGCCGGCCCGGCGAGGAGGAGCAGGGCGGCGAGCAGCCCCGCGATCCTGTGGTCGATGATCCGCTTCATTCTTCCTCCGCGCGCGGACGTGCCGCAGCCGCGGAGGATACCACCCCGAAGAGGGCAACTGAGCGCCCGGGCTTGCGATCCGGACGATCCGGTGTCACCAATCCCCCATGACCGATCTGACCGACATCGCCCTCCCCCACGCCCTGGCGGAGGCCCGCGCGCTCGCGGCCGCCCCGACGGTGGACACGTCCCCCCTCGCCCGGGCCGCCGCCCTCTTCGACCTGGGCGCGCACCACCGCGTGCTGGTGAGCGGAAAGGACCGCGTGCGCTTCCTGCACGCGATGCTGAGCAACGACGTCAGCAAGCTGGAGGTGGGCGCCGGCCGCTGGGCCACGTTCAACAGCGTGCAGGGGCGCACGCTCAGCGACGTCCGCCTGTTCAACCTGGACGACGATCGCAAGACGGGGAGGCTGCTGGCCCTCCTGGAGCCCGGCGCCCGGGACGCCTTCGTGGAGGGCCTGGACCACTTCGTGATCTCCGAGAAGGTTTTCTTCGAGGACGACGAGGGCGGCGCGCTGTGGCTGCTGGCCGGGGCGGGCGTCGACGCCGTCGTGGCCGCCGCGGGGGGCGAGTTGCCCGCATCGGAGCTGTTCGCCCACCGTCCCAGCACGATCGGCGGCAAGCCGGTGCACCTGCTCCGGCTGGACCGGAGCCGGCGGGAGGTCGGCGACCTGGGGCTGTGGATGCGCATTGAGGACCAGGAGGCCGTGCTGGGTGCCCTGGGCGACGTGCGCCGCGGCGACGCCCTGGAGCTGGAGGCCGCGCGCGTGGAGTCCGGCCAGATCCGCTTCGGCCTGGACATCACGGCGGCCAACATCCCCCTGGAGGCGGGCCTCAAGGACCGGGCGATCAGCTTCACCAAGGGCTGCTACATCGGCCAGGAGGTGATCTGCCGCATCGACTCCCTGGGCAAGCCGGCCCGGGCGCTGGTGCGGCTGGAGGTGGCGGGCACAGCGCCCCAGCCCGGCCAGGATCTGGAGCGCGACGGCAAGGTGGTGGGCTGGGTGACGTCGGTGCGCCCCACGGCCGCGGGCGCGTCGGCCTTCGGCTACGTCAAGAAGCGCAACCACGACCCGGGCACGGAGCTGCAGGCGGGCGAGGCCACCGCCGTGGTCGGCGAGCCCCTGTAGGAGTCCGCAGCGCCGCTAGTCCAGGGTCCCGACCGCCGCGATCATCGACATGATCTCCCCGTGGATGCCCGCGCTGGCGCCGACCACGCCCCGGCACAGGGGATCCGGTCGGTTGAAGCGGTGCGCGGCCCCGCCCAGGTCCGTCACCGCCAGCCCGGCCTCCCGGCACAGGAGGATGCCCGCGGCCACGTCCCACTCGTTGCGGGGCTTGCGGGTGAAGTAGGCGTCCCCCTCCCCCGCCGCGAGCAGCGCCAGCTTGTAGGCGGTGGATCCCACGGTCCGAACGGTGCAGCGCGCCTCGAAGGGCGCGAACTCGCCGCGCTTCGCCTCCGTGCGGCTGGCCAGCAGGACCGCGCCGTCCAGGCTCGTCACCCGGCTGCCCTCCAGGCGTTGGCCGTTGCGCCAGGCCCCCTGCCCGGCGATCGCCGTGAAGAGGTCGTCCTTCGCCGGGTTGAGCAGCACGGCCAGCACCACCTCGCCGCCCACCGACAGGCCCACGCTCAGCGCGAACTGCGGCACGCCCTCGATGTACTCGCGGGTGCCGTCGATGGGGTCGACGATCCAGGCCGCGTCGCGCTCCAGGCGATCGGGGGTGTCCGCCGTCTCCTCGCTCAACCAGCCAGCCTCGGGCAGCAACGCCAGGAGGCCTTCGTGCAGGGCCAGGTCGGCCGCGAGATCGGCCGCCGTCAGCGGGTTCTTCACCGTCCCCTCCGCCGGGGCCCCGCCGGCGTCCTTGTCCCAGACGGCGATGGACTCCTGGAACATGGACATCACGGGCACGGCGGCGCGGCGGGTGGCGGCGACGACGTCGGGCAGCAAGGCAGGGAGGTCGATCATGGCCGCGCACGGTAGCAGCCCAGGCCACGGCGCCCGCCGCAGGACATCGCCGATCCCGGCGCTACAGTGCGCCGATGTTGCTGGTCGTCGCCGCCCTCCCCGTCGAGCTCCGCGCCTTGGGTCGCGCCCCCCGACGGGGCGTGGTCGAGGAGCGCGAGGGCTTCCTGCTGCTGTGCACCGGTCCGGGGGCGAAGGCCGCCGAGGCCTCCGGACCTGCGATCGAGCGAGCCCGCCCCGACCGCGTCCTGCACGTGGGCCTGGCCGGCGGGCTGCGCAGCGGCCTGGGCATGGGCGATCTGGTGGTGGTCACGGCGACGTCCATGGGCGTCCTGGACGTGGGGGCCGGCGGCGCCCTGCCCGATCCCCGGCCCTGCGGTGGCGTGATCGAGCTCCGCACCGCGCTCGCCCGCCTGCCCGATCGCATGGCCCAGGGCGCGATCCTCTCCGTCGACCGCTTCGTGCCCGACGCCGCCACCAAGGAGGCCCTCGGCCGGGCAGGGCCCTACCTGGCCTGCGAGATGGAGGCCTCGCTGCTGGCGGCGGCCGCGCAGGCGGTCGGGGCGGAGTACCTGGGCCTGCGCGCGATCAGCGATCCTTGCGACACCGACGTGCTCCCGCCCCTGCGGAGCCGAGGGGGGCTCAGGGCCGCCGCGGACCGCTCCAACCTGGCCCTGGCGGGCTGGCGCACCGTGAAGGGCTACCGCCGCGCCGCGGGCGCCCTGGATCGCGCCCTGCCCGTGGCCCTGCGGACCGCTCAGGCGATGTCGTCGATGAGCGCCCCCGCCTCCTCCACGAACTCCTCGGGCACGTAGACCCGGCTCATGGTGAGGTGCTGGGCGTAGCGCTCGAACAGCGACGTGCTCTCTTCCAGCTCCCGCGCGCGGCGGACCTTCGCGCCCCGGTAGGGCTGCTCCAGCACGTAGATCGCGGTGGCGGCCCGGGGGGCGGCCGTGGCCTTGGCCCCCAGAGGGAGCTTTCCCTGGGCCTCGGCCCGCGGCGAGCGCTGGCGGAAGTACTTGCTGAGCACGCCGCGGCTGGCGGCGGCGATGGTGGGCACCCCGCCCTCGGCCAGCCGGACCAGGATGCGGCTGTGGTCGACGGCCTCGGGGCTGCCGTGGCGCTCGAGCAGCAGCTTGTACTCGCGGCGCTGCACGATGCGCTGCGCCCACTCGTTGTCGCTTCCCCGCAGGTGTCGGGTCAGCTCCGGGTCGTCGAACTCGGCGTAGGCCTCCACGTCGGCCGGCACCTTCCAGTCGTCGTCGCAAGACCTGAAGTAACGCTTGAGCATCTCCTCGTAAGCCACACTGCGATAGTGGAAATATACGTTGAGGAACATGTGGTAGCGGGCGATGAGGAAGTCGTCGAAGGCGTAGATCGCGCGGTCGCTCAGGGCCAGGCAGGCCCGACCCTCCACCACGTGGGACGCCAGGCTGTTCATGAGCCAGCTGTGGTCGAAGATCCCGTAGTGCACGCCCGCGTAGTGGGAGTCGCGCACCAGGTAGTCCATGCGGTCGACGTCCAGCTCAGAGCTGATCAGCTGCTGGAGCAGGGGCCGGAAATCGATGCCTCCGGCCGTGTACCAGTCGGGATCGGCGGGCAGGTCCGGGTCGACCAGGGCCGCGACGGCCGCGGCGGGCACGGCGAGGCCGCGCTCCAGCACCGGGGTCAGGGACGAGTCCGTCACGATCTTGATCGTGTAGTCCTCGTGCGTGGCCTGACGCGCCGGGGGGTAGATGTCCGGCCGCCCGGCGTAGGCGCCGACCTGCAACTCGCTCAGCTCCGGCATCGCGAACTCGGTGGCGTGGGAGAAGGGCGCGTGGCCGATGTCGTGCACCAGGGCCGCCGCGCGCACCAGGGCACGCAGCTCGGCCTTGCGCGAGGCGGGCAGCTCGGGGAGCGTCGGGTCCTGGAACACGGAGTCGAAGGCCTGCCCGGCCAGGTGCATGGCCCCCACCGAGTGCAGGTA
>CALCXL010000526.1 GCA_937907595.1 uncultured Pseudomonadota bacterium | reverse complement strand
GGACGGCCTGGCGGGCTTCGGCGACGGCGTGCGCGCGCTGCTCACCGCGCACGGTTCGTCCGACGACGTCCTCGGCGCCGTCGCGGACCTCCTGCGCGTGCCCGGCGACCTGGAACCCCTGGTCGAAGCGGCCCTGGGCCCCCTCCTGCAGGCCGTGGTGGTGCGGCCCGAAGCCCTCGACCGCCTCGCCGCGTGGGTCGAAGAAGCAGGACTGGAGCGGCTCGCCCTGGTTGTGGCCGACCCGACCCTGGCCCCCTCCGGCCTCGCCGACCGCGTGGAGTCCGACCTGCCGGGGCTGGCCAGCGTCCTGCTCAACGGCATCGACGTCGACGGCGGCGCCCGCTCGGTCAGCGCCTCGGGCCGCCTGCGCGACGGCGGGGTCCTCTGGGTCGGCCGGCACACCGGGGCAGGGGAGGGGGTCCTCGCCCGCCGCCGCGAGGCCGCCGCCCTGGAGGAATCCGTCGCGGCCCAGGAGGCGACCTGCCAGGCCTTGGACCAGGCTCTGGCTGGATGCCGCGCGGCCACCGGCGACGCCTCAGCCGCCGTGGATCGAGCTCGTGCCGCGGTGCACGCCACGGAGCTGCGCGCCCTGGAGGGCCGGCGCGACGTGGACGAAGCCCGGCGCGCCCTGGAGCGCTCCGCCCGGGAGTCGGACCAGGCCGCGGGCACGCGCGCCGCCCTGCTCACCCAGCTGCAGACCTGGCGCTCCGAACGGGACGAGGCCCGGACAGAGGCCCTGTCCCTCGATTCCCTCGGCGAGCAGCGGGAGGCCCAGGCGGCGGGACTGCGCGATGGGCTGGAGGACGCCGAGCGTCAGGTGGCCGCCGCCGCGTCGGGCGCGAACGCGATCAGGGTGGAGCACGCCTCCTTGCAGCAGGTCGCCGCCGCCCGCCTGCGCGACCTACGGCGCCTGGAGACCGAGGCGGCCGATCTCGAGCGCCGCCTCGGCCGCGCGGAGGCAGATCGAGGCGCCGTCGCTGCCCGCCACGCCCAGCTGGACGCGGACCTGGTCCGACTGACCGAGCAGGCCGCCGAACACGAAGCGGAGCTCAGCGCCCTGGCCGAGGAGCTGCGCGCGGCCGATCTCCGAAAGCAGGCGGTGGATCAGGAACAGTCGGGCGTCGAAGCCTCGGCCGCCGCCTCGCGCAAGGAGCTGGATGCCGCCCGCCAGCGCCGCATGGAGCGTGAGGTGGCCCTGGCCGAGGCCCGCGCGGGGCTGCAGGCCCTTGCCGATCGCGCCGCCGCCGACTTCGACGTGCAACTGGGCCCCCTGCTCCAGGCGGTCGGGAGCGACGCGCCGCCCACGGTCGACTTCCGCGGGGACGGCTCCGTCACCCTCGAACCCGCCGACCTGGACCCGGGCTCCATCGCCGCACACGCTCGCCAGGCCGCCGCGCACGCCCGCAAGCTGGAGGGGATCGGCCCCGTCAACCTGGGCGCGCCGGCGGAGTTTGAGGAGATCGATGGCCGGTACCAGGAACTCCAGGGCCAGAACGACGACCTGGAGAAGGCCCTGGGCGACCTCCAGCGCGCCATCGCCCGGATCGAAAAGGAGACCCGCGAACGCTTCGTCGACGCCTTCGAGCGCGTCGCCGTCCGCTTCGCCGCCCTGTACCCCCGGCTCGTGGGCGGAGGCCGGGCCGAGCTCCGCATGACGGAGCCCGATGCCCCCCTGACCACCGGGGTCGACGTCGTCGTCGAACCCCCCGGCAAGCGCCTGCAGAACCTCACGCTGCTCTCCGGCGGCGAGAAGGCCATGGCCGCGATCGCGCTCGTCTTCGCCCTCTTCCAGGTCAAGCCCAGCCCCTTCTGCCTGCTCGATGAGGTCGACGCGCCCCTGGACGAGGCCAACAGCCGACGCTTCAACGACACCCTCCGGGAGATGGCCGCGGAGACCCAGTTCGTGGTCATCACCCACAACCGGACCACCATGGAGGTCGCAGACGTGCTCTACGGGGTCACGATGCAGAAGCCGGGCGTATCCAGCCTGGTCTCGGTCAAGCTGGACGATCCCCCCCAGGACGCCTGATACGATCCGCGCCCCCGCAGGAAAGAGGCCCTCATGGAATTCCTTCAGAGCCCCGCCGGCATCGCCGTCGTCGCCGTCGCCTTGCTGGCCGTCGTCGGCGCGATCATCGCCCTGGCGCGCCGCAAGCCCGATTGGGAGGACGCGCTCGGCGGCGAGGAGCCGGGAACGCTGACCCTCCCGGCCGCCCCGCCGCGCGCCCCGAAGGCCGCTCCCTCCAAGGTGCCGGTGGCCCCCGCCGCAGACGGGGGCAAGGTATTCGGCCGCCTGGTCAACGGCCTGGCCCGCACCAAGGCCCAGATGGTCAACCGCGTGGACGACCTGTTCCGTGGGCGCAAGAAGATCGATGAGGACCTCTGGGGCAGCCTCGAGGAGCTCCTGGTCACGTCCGACGTCGGCATCCGCACCACCGGCGTGCTGCTCGAGTCCATGCGCGCTCGCGCGGCGCGGGAGGAGCTTGCCGATCCCCAGCGACTCCGCGACCTGTTGGCGGACACGATCCGCGAGTCCCTCGAGGGCTGTGCGGGCACCCTCGCCGCCCAGCCCTCCGACGGCGGACCCATCGTCATCGTCGTCGTGGGGGTCAACGGCGCCGGCAAGACCACGACCATCGGCAAGCTCGCTGCCCGCTACAAGGCCGAGGGCCGCAAGGTCATCATCGCCGCGGGGGACACCTTTCGCGCCGCCGCGATCGAGCAGGTCGCGGTCTGGGGCAAGCGCGCCGGGGCGGAGGTCGTGCGCCACGAGCCCGGCTCCGATCCCGCGGCGGTCGCCCACGACGCCGTCACCGCTGCCGTCGCCCGGGGAGCCGACGTCGTCATCTGCGACACGGCGGGCCGCCTGCACAGCAAGACGGACCTCATGCAGGAGCTCAGCAAGGTCCACCGCGTCGTCGGCAAGGTGCGCGAGGGCGCCCCCCACGAGGTCCTGCTGGTCCTGGACTCCACCAACGGCCAGAACGCGATCGCGCAGGCCCGCGAGTTCGCCAGCGCGGTCGGCGTCACGGGCATCGCCCTCACCAAGCTCGACGGCACCGCCAAGGGCGGCGTGATCGTGGCCATCGCCCACGAACTCGACATCCCGGTCAAGCTCATCGGCATCGGCGAGGCGGTCGAGGACCTGCGCGACTTCGATCCAGACGCCTTCGTGCAGGCCCTCTTCGGCGGCGACGACTCGGCGCTCGGCCGGGGCGGGAACTCGGCGGACGCAGCCGCCCGCGACGACGAGCTGGGCATCGCGGCCGAGGAGCTGGCGGACACCTCGGCTCGCTATCAAGGCTGATAGCGCTCCAGATCAGCCCCGCATTGACGCCTCCGGCCCCTGGAACTATCGTCCGTCTGTACAAAAAGCCCAGGCCGCAGCGGCACTTGGGACGGAAACAAACGGAATACGGGGCGCGACTTTGGGACTCGTCGAGATCGAGATCCTCGAGCGACGGTATACGCTGCAGAGCGACCGTCCCCCCGAGCACGTCAAGGCGGTCGCCGCCTACGTCGATGAACAACTTCGCGCAGTAGCGGGCGGGAAGTCCGACGCTGTGCGCCGGGATCACGCGATCCTCGCGGCTCTGAACATCGCCTCCGAACTCTTCCTGGTGCGCGAGCAGCGGGCAGGGGTCATCGACGAAACAGACCGCGGTCTGGCCGCCATGCAGGCGCTCCTGGACCGCGATCTGGCCATTCCGACCGGGAACACCGGCTCCGTCCCGCGCTGAACGACCTGGGCGTGGTCTTTCACGTCATGCCACGGCCCATCGGGGCTGCGGGTGGAGGTAGCTCAGGTGGACCCCCTGACAGGGCTCTTGGCCGCATTGACGGTCATCCTCGGGGTCGGCTGCGGCGTTCTGGTCAGGCGCGCTTCGGCCGCCGCCGGGATCCTCGCAGCCGCGCAAGCGAAGGCAGAAACCTCAGAACAGGAGTCAGCCGCCGCCGTCGCTGCGGCACGCGCTGAGGCACAGCGCGCCGCAGAGACCGACATCGCACGCGCGCACGAGCGTGTGGATGAAGAGGCTGCCCGGGTTCGGGCCCGCCTGGAGCAGGACGAGGAGCGCATGCGTGAGCGCGCCTCCGAGCTGGAGCGCCGAGCCAGCCGCGCGGAGAAGCGCGACGAGGAGTTCGCCCGCCGCGAGGGCCGCCTGGACGGCCGAGAGCGGGAGCTCCTGGAGGAAGCCGCGCAGGCCGAGGCCACGGCGGCTCAGCTGGCCCGCGACCTCGAACGTCTCTCCGGCCTCACCGAGGACGAGGCCCGCGAGCAGCTCCTCGCCCGCGTGGAGCAGGAGAGCCGCCGCGCCCTCGCCGAGCGCATCCAGGAGGTGGAGGCAGAGGTGAAGGAGCGGGCCGAGCAGACCGCCAAGAACATCATCTCCATGGCGATCCAGCGCTACGCCGGCGAGTACACCTGCGAGCGCACCGTCTCCATGGTCACGCTGCCCTCGGACGAGATGAAGGGGCGCATCATCGGCCGCGAGGGCCGCAACATCCGCGCCCTCGAGGCCGCAACGGGCGTCGACTTCATCATCGACGACACCCCCGACACCATCGTCATCAGCGCCTACAACCCGATCCGGCGGGAGGTCGCCAAGGCCGCCCTCGAGTCCCTCCTGGAAGACGGGCGCATCCACCCCAGCCGCATCGAGGCCGTGGTCAAGAAGTCGGAAGCGGAGTTCCACAAGATCATCCGCGCGGCGGGGGAGGAGGCGGCCCGCGAGGTCGGCGTCGCCGGCATCCATCCGGAGATCCTCAAGCTCTTGGGCGCCCTCAAGTACCGCACCTCCTACGGCCAGAACCAGTGGCAGCACGCGATCGAGGTCTCCTTCCTCTGCGGGATGATGGCCGACGAGCTCGGCATCGACGCCCAGACGGCCCGGCGCGCCGGCCTCCTGCACGACATCGGCAAGGTCATGGACCAGACCGCCGACGGATCGCACGCCGTGATCGGAGCGGAGTTCGCCCGCAAGCACGGCGAGACCGCCCTGGTCGTCAACGCCATCGCCTCCCACCACGAGGAGGTCCCCCAGGAGACGGTCTACGCCGTGCTCGCCCAGGCGGCCGACGCCATCTCCGGGGCCCGACCGGGCGCGCGTCGGATGATGATGGCCAACTACACCCAGCGCCTGACCGACCTGGAGCGCATCAGCAACTCCTTCCCCGGCGTCGACCGCTGCTACGCGGTGCAGGCTGGCCGCGAGGTCCGGGTGCTCGTGGAGAACAGCCGGATCTCCGACGAGGAGGCCGTCCTCCTCTCGCGCGGGCTCGCGCGCAAGATTGAGAGTGAAATGTCCTACCCCGGCCAGATCAAGGTCACCGTCATCCGGGAAACCCGGGTGGTGGACTACGCGAGGTAACCAGCGATGAAGGTCCTGTTCATAGGCGACGTCTTTGCCCGTCCGGGGCGCCGAGCCGTCCGCGAGTGCCTCCCGGGCGTGGTGTCCGAGCACGGCGTCGACTTCGTCGTCGTAAACGCTGAGAACGCCGCAGGGGGCTTCGGCCTGACCGCGGACATCGTCGAAGAGCTGATCGGCTACGGCTGCGACGTCCTCACCGGTGGCAACCACACCTGGGACAAGCGGGAGGTCATGCAGATCCTGGAGGACAACGAGCGCGTCCTCCGCCCCCACAACTACCCCGCGGACAACCCGGGCTCCGGGATGGCCGTCGTCCGGTGCAACGGCGTGTCCATCGCGGTGCTCAACCTTCAGGGCC
>CALCXL010000525.1 GCA_937907595.1 uncultured Pseudomonadota bacterium | reverse complement strand
GGGGCGAGGGAGCCTGGTGATTCGATGACGGCCACGGATCCTCCGGTGTGGTGTGGATTCAGTCACACGACATCCATGTCCGTTGGCTTTCTGCAGGTTCTGTGCCGAATGCTGCCCTTGATTTTTGATGTCAGGCGACCCACGGGGCGGTTGAAGTGTGCGAAACGCAACAAGCTGGGCGGGGTGGGCTGTGCGATTTCGCCCCATGGACGCGCGACCGGGGGCGATCAGGCGAGCCCCTGCTCAGCAGAGGCGCGCGCAGCCTCCCGGGCCAGGGCGGCGATGCGGTCGTCGTCCAGGGCCTCCAGATCGCTCCACTCGGCGCCGCGGCCGTAGGCGGTCAGCCAACGCATGCGGGCCTTGCTCTGATCGTCGCGAGGCATCGCCTCCCGCACCGCCGCGCGCAGGCGCCCGAAGCGCTCGACGGCCCGGCCGGCGCCCGGGGGGAGGGCGCTCCGGATCCGATCGCGCAGGCGACCGGCCAGGGCGGGGCCGGCACCGCCGGTGGAGATCGCCACCTGGATCGGGCCGTCGCGCAGGGTGGCGGCGAAGTAGAAGTCGCAGAGCGGCGGGTCGTCGGCGACGTGCACGGGGATGCGGCGCGCGCGGGAGGCCTCGCAGATCGCCACGGAGACGTCCCGTTGGTCGACCGCAGCCAGGACGAGGTCGATGCCCTCCAGGTCGGACTCCCGCCACCGCCCCCGGCGCCAGGCGATCTGCCCCGCCGCCGCGCGCTCTGCAAGCTCGGGCGTGGCGTCGGGGGAGACGAGGATGACGACCGCGCGGCCTTCCAGCAGCGCCCGCACCCGGCGCGTGGAGACGTCGCCGCCGCCCACGACCAGGGCCCGCCGGCCCTCCGTCACCCAGGCCAGCAGCAGGGGTGTGGGTGGGGAATCAGGCAGTCTCCGCTCCCAGCTCGCCCTCGCCGTGCATGGCCTGCCGCAGGTTGACGACCTCGCCCACGACGGCGGTGGTGGGGGTCTTGAGCTCCTGGCTGTCCTCCAGGGCGCGGGCCAGCGTGGTGGTGGCCACGGTCTGCTCGGCGCGGCCGGCGTCGGTGATGAAGGCCACCGGCGTGGCCTCGGGCCAGCCCAGGTCCAGCAGGTGCTCCCGCCAGATCGGCAGGGTGCTCACCCCCATGAGGATCACCAGGGTGGTGCGCGGGTGGAACGGCGGCAGCGAGAAGTCCAGCTCGTCCCCGCGGCGGTGACCCGAGACGACCGTGAAGCTGTCCGCGACCCCGCGGTGCGTCACCGGGATGCCGGCGAGCTCCGGCGCGGCGATGCAGTTGCTCACCCCGGGCACCATCGTCACCGGGATGCCCAGCTGCGCCAGGTGGATGGCCTCTTCGCCGCCCCGGCCCAGCACGGTCGGGTCCCCGCCCTTGAGGCGCACCACCGTCTTGCCGGCCAGGGAGTAGCGGACCAGCATGTCCGATGTGCGCTCCTGGGGCACGGAGTGCTGCCCGGCACGCTTCCCGACGTAGACCTGCTCGGCCGTGATGCCGTCCAGCACCGCGAAGTCGATGAGGTTGTCGTAGAGGATGACGTCGGCGGCCTGCAGCGCGCGGTAGCCACGCAGCGTGATCAGGTCGGCGGCGCCCGGGCCCGCGCCCACCAGGTACACGCGGCCACGACGGATGGGGGTGACGTTCATGTCTCGATCCGATGCTCCCGATCGGACCACCAGCGATCCAGCTCGGGGAGGAAGTAGCGGAGGCGGCACTTCTTGAACTCGCGGGTGCTCTGGAGCATGGCGGGGGCGGAGGTGCCGAGGCGATCGGCCGCGGCGGCCGCGATCTGCGCGCAGGACTCGGGGTCTGGCCCGTGGATCATCGCGTAGATGGAGAAGGGAAAGGCGGCGTCGACTTCGCGGGCGTAGCAGTGGCTGACTTCGGGCAGGTCGGCCAGCGCGGTGCCGATCTCCTCGATGCGCTCCGGCGCCACGTCCCAGGCCGACATCACGTTGCCCTTCACCCCCAGCTTGCGGTGGTGGAAGGTCGCGGCGTAGCGACGCATGGCGCCGCCCTGGTGCTGTTCGGCGAAGGCGATCAGCTCCGCTTCGCTGATCCCGGCGGGGTCGGCGAGGGCGGCGAAGGGGCGGGGCACGAAGGGCAGGGGGGTCTGCAGCAGGCGGAACAGCGTCTGGCTGCGGGGGGAGGTGTCCACCGCGGCGATGGCCCCCTTCCGAGCGTGGCCGTGGCTGCGGTTGGCCCGCGTCTTGGGGTCCATGCGCACGGAGATCTTGAAGGTGCGGGTGCGCGGCAGGGGCAGGAAGGGGCCGGCGTCCGCCTCCTGCTCCAGGATCCCCAGGGTGCGCTGCAGGCCCATGGACGGCGGCACCGCCAGGGTGAACCACAGGTTGAAGGGGTGGTTGCGCTCGTAGTTGTGGGTGACGTTGGGGTGCGCGCTGACGACCGCGGCCACCGCCTCCAGCCGCTCGGATGGCACGGCGCCGGCCACCAGCGCGCTCTCCCAGCCGAAGGCCTGGCCCTCGAGCACCGCGGAGATCTCCCGCAGGACGCCGTCGTCCCGCCAGGTCTGCAGGGCGGCGATCACCTGCTCTTCGGACAGGCCCGCGGCCTCCCCCAGGGCCGCGAAGGGGCGGGACACCAGGGGCACACCCCCCTGGACCGCGCTGGCAAGCTCCGGCTGATCGAGCATGACTACAGCCCGATCCGGAAGGCGCGCCAGATGCCGAAGACGCCCGAGGGGGAGGCCACGGTCTGGCGGTCCACGACCTCGTAGGTGCTGGCGTCGACCAGGGCGAGCATGTCGTCGGCGTTGGCGGAGACCAGCACGTAGGCGCCCCGGGGCGTGAAGTCCATGTGGTAGATGCGGCGGCCGACCTCGATGCTGCGGGTGACCTGCTGCGTCTCCGTGTCGATCACGTCGATGAACATGTCGTCCTCTTCCCCCGAGAAGCTGACCCAGATCTCCCGCTCGGTGGGCGATCGCACGGCGTAGACGGGGTGCCCGCGCACCGCAACCGAGCGCTTGAAGGCCCAGGTGTGCCGGTCCAGCACCACCAGCCGCTTCTCCCCCACCAGGGGCACGAAGACCGAGTCCCCGGCCACGGCCCAGGACGCCATGTGGGGCAGCTTGACCGGCGTCTTGCGCTCGAACGTCTCCTTGGGGTCGATGAGCGAGATCGTGCTCGCGCCCGCCTCCGGCTTCGTCAGGTCGACGACGGAGACGATGTCCGAGCCCAGGTGGCCGATGAGGTAGTAGCGGCCGTCGGGCGTGATCATCGCGTCGTAGGGCATGTCCTGGGGCGTGGGAATCTTGTGCTCGATGACGAACTTGCCGCCCCGGGTGTCCACGATCCAGACCTCCGCCGCCTCCATCTGCACGCAGACGAAGCGTCCGCCGGGCGCGTCCACCACGCCGGTGACCCGGGATCGGCCGACCGCCGTGCCGGCCAGGGCGCCCTGCTCCTTGTAGTCCGGGTCCAGGGGGTCGGCCTCGAAGCGGTGGGCCACCTTCAGGGTCTGGGCGTCCAGGATGGTCAGGCCGCCGGGCAGGTACTCGGCCACCGCGATCCACCGGCTGTCCTGGCTGATGGCGATATCGATGGAGTTCTGCGACGTCTGCACCTCCGCGTCCACGACCTTCTTGTGCAGGTCGACGCGGCTGAGCAGCCCGTTGCGGGTGGCGACGTAGCCGTAACGCAGGTCCTGCGAGAAGGTCATGGTCGCGTGCCGCATGTTGCCCAGGCCCTCGATGCGCTGGGGCAGCAGCTTGCGGTCGGCGAAGTCGTAGATGGCCAGCGCCTCGTTGGCGCGCTCCACCACGTAGACCTCCGTGCCGGGGCCCCCGGCGTGGGCGGTCGGCGGGATCAACAGGGCGAGCAGGGCGAGCAGCGGGGCTCTCATGCGTGGACTCCGGCGGCGAGGCCGCGATCGATGGAGGGGGGCAGGATCTCTGAGTCGGTCATGACGCAGCCCGGATCGGCACCCCAGGCGTCGCCGAGCCGCGCCAGGGCCCGCTCGCGGTGGCCGCCGCCGCAGAGGGAGACGAAGCGGCAGTCCCCGCAGCGCCCACCCAGCAGCTCCGCGCGTCGGGCCAGCTGCTGGCGCAGGGGGTGCTCGAGCACGTCGGCGAAGGGCTGGGTCTTCAGGTCGCCCAGCACCGCGGAGCGCCAGAACTGGTCGGGGTGCACCAGCCCGTCGTGGTCGATGTTGAGGATGCCCACGCCGGAGCTGTTGCCGCCCCGGGCCTCCAGCAGCCGCCGCACCGTGGCCGCCGCCTCCGGGCCGCAGCGTCGCGCCAGCCAATCGACGAACAGCGGCCCCGCGGACTCGTTGCCGCCGGTGACCACCTGGACCTCCCGGCCCCCGTCCTGGGCGGCCAGCGCCAGCTCGAAGAGGTCCAGCAGGAGCTCCCGGGTGCGGGCGGGGGGCAGGGCGTCGACGTCGGAGCCGCGGCCGACCTCGATGAGGTGGGAGACATAGAAGCGGGTGGCGCCGACCGCCTCGGCCAGCTCCAGCATGGCGGGCACGTCGCCGGAGTTGCGGCGGGTGACGGTCATGCGCAGGCCGGTGCGCAGCCCGACGGCGCGGGCGGCCTCCAGCCCCTTGACGGCGCGGGCGTGGCCGCGGTGCATGCCCCGGAAGACGTCGTTGAAGCCGGGTTGGCCGTCGATGCTCACGCCGAAGTAGCCCAGGCCGGCGGCCTCGAGGGGCTCAAGGCGGGCGACGTCGGCCAGGGTGCCGTTGCTGGACAGCTGCGGTCGAACCCCGAGCTCGCTGGCCAGGGTGACCAGCTCCAGCAGGTCCTTGCGGAGCAGGGGTTCCCCGCCCGAGAAGATGACGACCGGCACGGAGGCGTCGGCCATCTCATGCAGGACGCGGCGGCAGGCCGCGGTGTCCAGCTCGTCGGGGGAGGGGTGGGTGGTGGCGCTGGCGTAGCAGTGAGCGCAGCTCTGGTTGCAGCGCTGCGTCAGGTTCCAGACGACCACCGGCGGCCGGGCGCCCGCCCCGTAGCGTGACGGGGCGGACGCGGCCAGGTGGGAGGGGGACAGCCCCCGCCGTGCGACTTCCAGGTACCGGGAGATGCTCAGCACGGGGAGGCTCCGGGGTCAGTTCAGGGCGCGCTAGTAGACGTCGTGCGTCGTGTTGTAGACGTTGAACTTGCCCGTGGGCGTGACCAGGGCCGGGTCCTTGATCACCTTCTTCAGCTTTCGCTTCTTGTCGTCCACGACGACGATGGCGGAGGTCTGGTCCTTCGCGTTCCAGACGCTGAACCACACCTCGTCGCCGGCCTTGTTGTACTCGGGCTGCACGACGCGCATGGCGCCTTCGCCGATGCCGGCCCACTCCGCGATGGGCAGGACCTTGAAGCCGTCCTTCAGGTTGTCCAGGTCGTAGACCGCGATGGACTGGCTGATCTTGGCCTCAGGGTGCAGGGGGGTGTCCACCCACAGGTTCCGCGACTTCGGGTGGGTCTTGATGAACAGCGAGCCGCCACCCTGACCCTTCAGCGTGGCCACCACGGTCCAGGCGCGCTCCGTGCCGGCCTCCGTGTTGATCAGCGAGATCGTGTCGTCGCCCAGGTGGGACGTGGCCCAGACCTGGCCGTGCTCGGCCGTCTTGAAGTTGGCGCCGCGGCCCGGGTGGGGGATCGCGCCCACCTCGACCAGCTTGACCAGCTTGCCTTCCTTGCTGTCGATGACCGCGATCTTGTTGGACTTGTTCGCCGCCGACATGAAGTAGCGGTGCGTGGACTCCCAGCCGCCGTCGTGCAGGAAGGGCGCCGCGTTGATCGTGGTCTCCTTCAGGTTGTCGATGTCGCTGTAGTCCACCAGCAGGACCTTGCCGGTCTCCTTTACGTTGACGATGAACTCGGGACGCTCATGCGAGGCCACGATCGCCGCCACGCGGGGCTCCGGGTGGTACTCCTGGGTGTCCACGGTCAGGCCGCGGGTGGAGACGATCTTCTTCGGCTTGAGGGTGTCGCCGTCCATGATCACGTACTGCGGCGGCCAGTAGGTGCCGACGATGCCGAGCTTGTCCTCGTAGCCCGTGTACTTGCTCGTCTCCACCGATCGGGCCTCCATGCCCGCCTTCAGCGTCGCCACCGTCGTCGGCGGGTCCATCCAGAGGTCGACGAGCGTGAGCTTCGCGTCGCGCCCGACCGTGTACAGGTAGCGGCCCGAGGCCGACATGCGGGAGATGTGCACCGCGTAGCCGGTGTCGAGCACCAGCGCGATCTTCTTGGTCTTGCCGTCGATGAGCGCCACCTTGCCGGCGTCGCGCAGGGTCACCGAGAAGAGGTTCTCGATGTCCAGCTTGTTCATCTGCTTCTTCGGCCGGTCCTCGGGGGCCACGATGAGGTCCCAGGTCCCCATCAGCTCCTTCATGCCCCACTCCGGCGGGACCGGCGGCTCGTGCATGACGTACTTGGCCATCATGTCGATCTCGTCGTCCGTCAGCGCGCCCGACGTGCCCCAGTTGGGCATGCCGCCCGCGGAGCCGTAGGTGATGAAGGTCTTGAGGTAGTCCAGGCCCACCTTGCGGGTGATGTCCGTGGTCAGCGGCTTGCCCGTGGCGCCCTTGCGCAGCACGCCGTGGCAGCCGGCGCAGCGCTCGAAGTAGATCTGCTTGGCGCTGGCGAACTGCTCGTCGGTGAGGCGTTGGGCCTCGGGGAGCGAGGGGTCGATCGCTGCGGAGGCGTCGATGCCCGAGGGCGCGCCCTCGTAGGCCGTGTTCGTGGGGTGGGCGCCGGCGGCGGGTGCCCCCTTGGCGGCCATCGACGCGAAGTAGGCCGAGACGTTGACGATGTCAGCGTCCGAGAGCGGCGCCGCCATCGGCGACATCATGGGGTCCTGCCGGGTGCCGTCGCGGAACGCGGTGAGCTGCTTGGACAGGTAGTCGGCCTGCTGGCTGGCGAGGGAGGGGTACAGCGGGTTGACGCTGTTGCCGTCCACGCCGTGGCAGGCGAAACAGGTGGCGGCCTTGGCCTTGCCGGCGGCCAGATCCGCTCCCGACTCTCCAGCCGTAGCCGAGTTCGGGGCGCAGCCCGAGAGGGCCATGGCCGCCAACGCCAGCGACAGGGCGGCGAAGGTCAGGGGTGTGCGGATGGGATGCGTGCGCATGGGGTCCTCCCAAATCGAGCGGAGTTGCTCAACGAATTGACGGTCTTAACGGACGCCCGCATCGCAAGACCTATACCAACGCCCAGATCGGCGAAGTCTGCGCGGTTGGCCAGGAGATGCCCGACTGCGGCCCTCACGTATGTGTGGGTTCCAACAAGGCAGCGGCGGCTGGCTGTGCCGGTTCGCAACGACTTCGGGGTCGAATGGTCCCCATCAGCGCAGCAAGGCGTCCGTTGAGACCCGTTGACCGTCGGCGCGGACGTTGCTACCTGATGGGGAATGCTGCGTGCCGTACTCGCCATCGTCCTGTTGCTCCTCCCCGCTGCGGCCCAGGCCGGCGGCGAGCCGTCGGAGCTCTTCGCCGCCCACTGCGCGCGCTGCCACGGCGCCGAGCGCTACGGCGGGGACGCGCCGCCGCTCCTCCCCGAGTCCCTGGGTCGCAAGTCCGACTCCGCCCTGGTGCAGGCGATCCTGGGGGGCAAGGCGAACACCCAGATGCCGCCGTTCGGCGCGCTGCTGTCCGAGGCGGACGCCGACGCCCTGGTGGCCTGGATCCGTCGGCCGGCGGGCGAGGTGCGCTGGGGCATGGCGGAGATCGCGGCCAGCCGCCGCACCCTGGAGCCCGACGGGCCGGCCCTGGCGGCGACCATCGACCGCGGCAACCTCACCCTCGTCGTGGAGCGGGACGCCGGCACGGTGGCGGTGCTGGACGGCGACACGCTGGACGAGCTGGACCGCTTCGCCGTGGGGCGCGTGCACGGCGGCCCGAAGTTCGACGCCGCCCTGCGCCGGGTGTGGGCGGTGACCCGCGACGGGGTGGTGGTCGCCTACGACCTGGATCGGGGCGGCGTGACGGCGCGGGTGCTGGCCGGCGTCAACACCCGGAACATCGCGGTGAACCCCGCGGGCACCCTGGTGGCCACCGCAGCGCAGCTGCCGGCGCACGTCGCGCTGCTGGACGGCGACCTGAACCCCCGGGCGATCGTGCCCCTGGAGGGCCAACCGAGCGGGATCTACCAGGTGCCCGGGGAGGATCGCTTCGTGCTGACGCTGCGGGACGTGCCGACCCTGCTGCTCATCGACCAGGCGACCTTCGCGGTGGAGCGTCGGGACCTGCCTGAGGCCTTCGAGGACTTCGTGTTCGTGCCCGGTCGCCGTCAGCTGCTGGCGAGCTCCCGCAACGGCAGCCGCATCCTGCTGTACGACCTCGACACGTCGGCGGTGGTGGCCGCGCTGG
>CALCXL010000524.1 GCA_937907595.1 uncultured Pseudomonadota bacterium | reverse complement strand
ATGCTGCCGCTCGTCGCGGTAGCCCTGCACCAGGCTCTGGGCCGCGCGCCGCTGCCCGCGTCCGCCCACCCACACCGCGCGCAGGCCCACCTGCCAGGGCGGCTGACCGATGTTCCACGCGCGGCGGCCCCGGCTCTCCCAGCCGCTCTCGTCCTCGCCCCGGCTGTCCGTGGGGCGCACGCTCCAGGCGATGTGCTCCTCCAGCAGCGCGGTCCGCCAGCCCGCCGTCTTGGCCCGCACGGTGGCCACGGAGTCCGGCGCCCGGCTCCGCGCGAAGCCGTCGATGGCAGAAAAGCAGGCCCCCGTGGTCAGCCGCAGGCCGCCCCGGGGCAGGTCGATGCGCTGCCCGCCCTCGATCACCATGCGGCCGCGCTCGTCGGGAGAGCACAGGGCGCCGCTGACGATGCCCAGCTCCGGATCGGCCCGCAGGACCCCGGCCAACGAGGCCCAGTAGTCGGGCTGGAAGCGGATGTCGCAGTCCAGGATGCCGAAGAACGCCAGGTCGCCCAGGCGGCCCCGGGCGGCGTCAATGCCGGCGCGCACCACCTCCGAGTAGCGAAAGCCCATGTAGCCGCCGCTGGTCCCCGAGGGCACGACCAGGAGGGGCAGATCGCCCTTCGCCGCCTCGAACCGCGCGGCGGTGTCGTCGGTGGAGCGGTCGTCGACCACGACCCACAGGTCCGGGCGCAGGGTGCTGGCGGCGACGCAGTCCACCAGGCCCTGGACGTTGTCGGCTTCGTTGTGTGCGGGCGTGACCAGCAGGAACATCGGCGCAAGCTGCCTTCGAGGTCCCCCGAAGTCCAGCCCCCTTGGCCGCTGCCGGCGATCGACCCGCCGCGAGATCGATCCGAGGTGCCGCTGGACGCCGGCCCCGGTGAGCCGCTATCACCCCTGCCAGCCGGGCGCTGCGACCGGGAGATGCCGTGGATCCGACCGCCGAACTGCTGGCCTCCCTCACCGCCGCGTCCTGGGCCCCGGACACGCGCATGGCGACCTTGCGCCGCTTGGGCGACCGCACCCGCGACGAGGTGGAGCGTTGGCTCGACGGGGCCAAGAAGGTCGTGCACATCGGCTACGCCTCCCACGCCAACACGGGCGACCACCTCATCCTGCGCGCCGAGCAGATGATGTTCGACGACCTGGGCGTGGAGTACGTGCCGCTGCCCATGGACACGTTCCGCATCCCCGAGGAGCTGCGCGGGTTCCCCCTGCTCTTCAAGGGCGGCGGCTACCTGGGCGACCCTGGGGCCTGGCACTACAAGAAGATGTCCCGCTGGATCCTGCGCCAGAAGGCGCCGGTCCTGCTGATGCCCAGCTCGGCCTACTTCAAGACCGTCGACCCGGCCCTCTGGCAGCGCACCTGCCGATGGGCGGACGTCACCGTGTTCAGCCGGGACACCATCAGCCTGGGCATCGTCAACGACCTGGTGCCCGACCTGGCTCGCCTGGTGCCCGACTCGGCCTTCTACGCCGCCCGCGCCCTGAGCCACCGCCCGGGCGGCACGGCCGTCCTGTTGCCGCGCAGCGACCGGGAGACGGGCGGCGCCGGCTTGCCCGACCGCTACCCGCAGGTGGAGATCCGCGAGTGGCTGGAGAAGGGCGTCGACCCGGACAACGTGCTGGACGTCATCGCCCAGAAGCTGGACGGCGTGGGCTGGCTGGGCACGGACCGCCTGCACGTGCACGTCGCCGCCAAGATCCTGGGCATCCCCCACGACTTCCTGGGCAACAGCTACCACAAGAACCGCGCGTTCCACGGCACCTGGTCCGTGCACGACCCGCTGGTGCAGTGGGTGACGACGGGCGGGGCGTGAGCTCCTTCCGGCCCTGCGCCCTCTGCGGCGCCGGCTCCCCCGACGTCCTCTTTGTGTGCGACGCCGCCTTCGTCTCGTCCCTGGTCTTCGCCGGCCACCAGCAGGCCTACACGATCTGCAAGTGCGCGCGCTGCGGCCTCGTCTACGTGGGCGAGGAGGTCAGCGACGCCCTGCTCGGTGAGCTCTACGGCGCCGAGTACTACCAGGGCCGCGACGCCGGCGGCTTCACCGACTACGCCGCCGACGAACGCAAGTACCGCGCCCGCTTCCATCGCCGCCTGGAGCAGCTCCGACCCCACATCGCCGGGGGCCGGGTGCTCGACGTCGGCTGCGCGCTGGGCTGGTTCCTGGCGGAGGCGAAGGCGCAGGGCTGGCAGGCCGAGGGCGTGGAGATGTCCGAGCACGCGGCGAACTTCGTGCGGGAGACCCACGGCGTGCACGTGCACACCGCCCGGCTGCAGGAGGCGGGGCTGGAGCCTGGGTCCTTCGACCTGATCGCGCTGTGGGACACCATCGAGCACCTGCCGGACCCGCGCAGCATCCTGCGGACCTGCTTCGACCTGCTCAAGCCCGGCGGCTTCGTGGTGCTGAGCACCGGCAACGTCGACGCCTGGCGCTCCCGGGTCCAGGGCCGCAACTGGGCGCTGATGCGGCCGCCCAAGCACCTGTACTACTTCACGCCGAAGACGCTGCGCTCGCTGGTGGACCAGGTGGGCTTCGCCACGGTGACCGTCTGGCAGGAGCCGCCCCAGCGCATCCCCGCACCGATCCGCGCCCTGGCCACCCGGGTGAGCGACAACGCCGCGGACATCTTCGGCCTGCTGGCGGTCAAGCCGGAGTCCGCGTGATCGGGCGGATCCTCCGCAACTCGTCGGTCTACGGCCTGGGCGAGCTGGCCGCCCGCCTCACCGCCTTCGCCCTCGTCCCTGTCTACACCCTCTACCTGGAGCCCCAGGAGCTGGCGCTGTGGGGCCTGGGCGCGATGGGGCTGCAGCTGCTGACGACGACCTACGGCCTGGGCCTGCAGGCCGCGGTGCTCCAGGGCCAGTACGACTACCCCGACGACCCCGAGGGCCTGCGCCGATACAACGGCAGCGTCGCCACGTTCCTGCTGTTCTGGCCCCTCTTCTTCCACGCGCTGCTGGAGGCGATCGGCCCCGGCACCCTGGACGCGCTCCTGCCCCAGCTCCCCTGGGATCCCTACGGCCGCATGCTGTCGATCACGGCGCTGTTGAGCACCGCGGCCATCGTGCCCATCGCCGCCTGGACCGCCGGGGAGAAGCCCCGCGCCTTCGTCGTCCTCAACACCAGCAAGGCGCTGCTGGAGACCGGCCTGACCTTCGCCCTTCTGGTGGCGGCGAGCGCGGGGGTGCTGTCGATCTTCGCGGGGCGGCTGGCCGGCGCGGGGCTGGTGGCCCTGCCGCTGCTCTTTCTCAGCTTCCGCCGCATCCGCCCGGCCCTGGACTGGAAGCTGCTGGGGCCGACCCTCGCCTTCTCCCTGCCCCTGCTGCCGCACCTGCTGTCGACCTGGGCCCTGACCATGGCCGACCGCGTGCTGTTGAGCTGGCTCGTCGGCGACCACGCCCTGGGCATCTACACCGCGGCCTACTGGTTCCCCATCGCCGTCAACGTGTTGGCCATGAGCGGCTACCGCGCCTGGTCGCCCCGCTTCCACAAGAGCATCGACCACCCCGACGAGCGCCCCGCCCTGGTGCAGGCCACGACCGCCTTCGCCGTCTCCGTGGTGGTGGCGTCGGTGGGGGCCGCCATCGTCGCGCCGGACCTGGTGCTGGCCCTCTTCGACCCCCGCTACCACTCCGGCGCCCCCCTGGCCCGGGTGCTGGTCCTGGGCGCCGCGCTGCAGGGCCTGTACTACGTCGCCGTCGCCCCGCTCTACAACCGCAAGCGCAAGGTGGCGATCCCCCTGGCCTCCTTCGTCGCCGCCGCCGTCAACGTCGCCCTCAACCTGCTCTGGATCCCCGAATACGGCGCGGTGGGCGCGGCCTGGGCCACCCTGCTCAGCTACGGCGTGCTCGTCCTGGTGGTCGGCGTGGCCGCTCGACGGCAGATGGTCCTGCCCCTGGACTGGCGGGCGCTGCTGGGGGCCTCGGCGGCCATGCTGGGGGCCCTGTTCCTGGGCGACCTCATCCCCCTGGTCGGCTGGCCCGGCCTGGCCCTGCGCGCCCTCCTGGGGGCCCTGGCGGCGGGCGTCTCCCTCAAGCTCGTGGTAGGTAGCCGCCGATGACGCAGGCCGACTCCATGAAGCGCTGGGGGCTCCTGGCCGTCGCCCTGTCGGCGGCGCTGATCGTGCCCTCAGCTCTGGGCGCGGCCTTTCACTGCGACGAGACCAACGTCTTCCGCCACGTCACCTCCTTCGGTCTGGGCGACTTCACCGCGCCGGGTCGCCCGGGCCTGCTGTGGCTGCTGATGACGCCGGCCCTGTGGCTGGACGACCCGGCGAAGGTGGCCCTGGCCCTGCGGCTGAGCGCGCTGGGGGCGTCGGCGGTGACGCTGTGGGCGGTCTGGCGCCTGACCCTGCGCGCGGCGGACGCGACCTCGGCCCTGGCCGCGGTCCTGCTGCTGGGCACGTCGATGTCCTGGCAGGCCCACAGCTTCGAGGTGCGCACGGACACCTACGTCCTGCCCGCGACCCTGCTGGTGATGCTGCTGCTGTGGCGTCCGTCGATGAAGGCGCGCGACGCGGTCCTGGTGGGCCTGCTGATGGCCGCCGCGGGGCTCTTCTCCCAGAAGTCGATCTACAACGCCGCCGCGATCGGCGCGGGCTGGGCGGCGCTGGTGGCGCTGGGGCAGACCTCGCGGCGCTTGGCGCGCCCCCTGCTGTCGGCCGGGGTGGCGGTGGCGGGCGTGGCGCTCTGGTACGGCTTCCTGCACTGGCAGAACAGCGGCGGGGAGGTGGTTGGCACCAACCTGAGCCTCGCCGCCACCAACGCGTTCGACAACCCGCGGCCGGTCAGCACCAACCTCAAGGCCTGGGGCATGGCCGCCAACCGCGCGCCGGTGCTCTACCTGGGGCTGCTGCCCGGGGGCTGGCTGGCGATCCGCCGGTCCCGGGACAACGGCCAGCTCCTGGCGATGGCGGCGGCGGCGTTGGTGATGGCGTCGACCATCTTCTTCCACCGCGGCTTCTTCATGTACTTCATCGCCTCCTTCGAGCCCTACCTGGCGGTGGTCAGCGGGGCGGGGCTGGTCTGGCTGCTGCGGCGCATCCCGCAGGCCCAGGCCCGGAGGGCGGCGACGGGCGTGATCGTCGTCCTGGCGCTGGCGGTGTCGGCGATGCCCTACCGGGACATGCTTCAGACCAGCAACGCCGCCCAGATCACGCTGATGCGGAACGTGGAGGAGGTCTTCCCCGAGCCGGTGCCCTACTTCGACGGCGTGGGGCTCGTGCCGGGCTACCCCGAGACGTCGATCTTCCTGACCAAGGCCAACCGCCTGCGCCTGCGCGAGCGCATGGGCCCCGGCGCCCTGATGACCCTGGCCCAGCAGCGCAAGCCCCTGTTCTTCATCCACAACTACATGACCCGGGAGACCTACCTGGAGGCGTCCGAGGACCTGTGGATCTGGACGAACTTCGTGCCCTACCGCCCCAACCTGTACGTGCGCGGCGGCCGGGTGCGGGTGCGGGCGGGGCAGGAGCAGAGCGCGCGGCTGGAGATCGCGTCGACGGGCCCCTACACCGTGTGGTTCTGGGGCGGCTGGCGGGGTGAGGCGTCGGTGAACGACCTCGACGTGAAGCACGGCCAGGTGATCGACCTGGAGGAGGGCGACGCGGTTCTGCGCGCCACCGCCGATCGGGGCGCCGGGCAGCTGTGGCTCATCCACGGCGCCGGCCGCGACCCCAAGACCGACGGCACCGACGAGCTGGTCGACTACTCCATGTTCCCCACCCTCGTCCGCAAGCGCTTCCAGCAGTACGACAAGCCCTACAAGATCAACGACCTGCAGACCCAGGCCACCGACCCGGCCCTGCGCCGGATGCCCGAGAGCGAACGCGTTCGACGTCGCCTCGCCCACCGCGCCTGGCAGCAGATGGCCGACGCGAAGCTGGCGGCCGCCCAGCAAGGGGTCGTCGCCGCGGGCCCCACCGCCGACCCCGAGCCGGGCGACCTCAGCCCCGAGGAGCGCGAGGACCGCGCCATGCTGCAGGTCCCGGTGCCGGACGGTCGACGGGCCTCCCCCCCCGAAGACGAGGACGACGAGTCCGAGGACTGAGCCGGGAGTCAGCGTCGGCCGCGATCAGAGGTGGCGGATCTCCCGCACCGCGTTCTTGGGCCCGTACTTCGGTGCGCCCTGGCCGCCCACCTTCAGCATCCGGGCCACCAGCCCGCGGTAGGGCGCGAAGGGCTCCAGCAGCTGCATCATGCGGGCGTCGTCGGCGCGGGGCTCCCCGGCCAGGTTGAAGGCGACGATGTTGGGCAGGTGCCAGTCGCCGATGGGCACGGCGTCGGCGTCTCCCAGCGGCCCGCCCATCACCACCCCCGACGTCCAGGGTCCGATGCCCCGCAGCTTCTCCAGGTGGGCGCGGCCCTCGACCGGCGGCATGCGGGCGGCGCGCTGCAGGGCGGGGGCGCGGTCGGCGATGCGGCGGACCAGATCGGCGCGGTGTCGCTCGATGTTGAGGGGGTGGAAGTCGTAGTAGGGGCGCGACGCCAGGTCCCGGTGCGCCGGCAGCAGCCACAAGTCCTCGCGCGGCCCCGGGGCCAGCTCCCCCCACTGCTGGGCGATGCGCCGCAGGGCGGGCTTCGAGTTGGCGCCGGTGACCAGCTGGGCCAGCCCGGTGGAGACCAGCCGGGGGTAGACCTGCCCGGTGCGGCCGATGCGCAGGCCAGCCATGGAGCGCTGCAGTTCGCGCACCAGGGGGTGTTGCGCTGGGACGTCCTCCACCCCGGGGCGCTCCAGCCCCAGCAGCTCCGGCACCCGCGCCATCACCCGCTCGCCGCCGGGCCCGAAGCAGGCGGCCTCCACGTGATCGCCCCGGTGG
>CALCXL010000523.1 GCA_937907595.1 uncultured Pseudomonadota bacterium | reverse complement strand
GTGCCGCTTGTTCTCGATCGCCTGAAGCTGCCGCCAGGTGGCCGTGTGCTCCTTGTCCACCTCCGTCAGCGGGCCCTTGGTCACCACCGAGTCGCTTCGCCGCAGGCTCTCCGTCTCCAGGTCGCGGGTCCGCATGCCCTTCAGCTCCCCCACCGCACGATCCGACACGGCGTCCCCGGCCTGCGCCAGGCTCATCTCGAAGGGCGGCGGGGACAGCTCCTCGCTGAAGCGGCCGCGCAGGTCGCGCATGGCCATCTGCGATCGCGCCAGGTGTTCGCGCCGGGCGGCCAGGGTGAGGGCGACGTCCAGCACGCGGTGGCGTTCGACGTCGGGCAGCCAGGCCTCCTGCACCGACTCCTCGTAGATGAAGAGGTTGTGCACCGACTCCAGGGTGGAGCGCCAGCCTTCGTAGTGGTGGGCCAGCCACTCGGCGTCGGACCACTCGCGCAGCTCGGGGCGGATCACGTCGCGGTAGCAGTCGGGGCAGACGCCGTCCTCGGCCCAGACGGCGCCCTGACCTGCCCAGACCTCGCCGATCGACTCGATCACGAAGTCCTCCAGCCGGGTCTCTTCGCCGCACAGGGGGCAGGCGTGCACGTCGGACAGGGGCGTCAGCTCGGCCCGGTCGTCGACCTCCGGAGCAAGCTCCTCCTCGCCCACCACGCGCACCTGCCGGAGCGACGCGCTGGACGCGATCGGGTCTTCCTGGCAGCGCGGGCAGGCGCCGGCCGGGTCGGTGGTGATGTAATCCCCGTGCAGGGGACAGAAGCGGGTCTCCGCCACGCGCGGCGCTCTCCCTCCGGATCGACCGGCCCCCAACCCCTGGCTCCGGTTCAACCGTCCCGGGAGCTTACCAGCCCGGGGTTCACGCCAGCAGCCCCGGAAACTCAACGGTGCGCACCGAGCGCGTCTCCATGTCGACCAGCAGCACGCCCGCCACGTCGAAGGCCAGCAGGTACTCCAGCAGCTGGCGACGGGTCTCGGGCAGATCCGGCCGGGGCGCCGACCGCCCGGTCTTCACCTCGGCGACGTAGAGCCGACGGCGTCGCCGCACGATCAGGTCGGCCCGCACCGCCACCTCCCGGTCCTCGCCGTCCACGCGCAGCGTCCACCCGCCCGTCACCTGACGATCGACCACGCGGTAGCCGGCGCGCTGCAACAGGCGCTCCGCCTCGCCCTCCGCCCGAGCGGCCCGAGCCCCCCGTCGCATGTTTCCGCGGCGGATCCTGCCCCGCGCCCTGCGGAGGAGAAACACCGCCAGAACGAGGCACGTCGCCAACACGGCGTGTCCGGCGTCCAGGCTGGGGAGGGTGGGCATGTCCGATCCTAGGAGCCTGACGACCATTCCGCTCGGGGCCCCCCGCGGAGGGCTCGATGCCGTTGTTTTTTTGAAAGTCCGGGGCGTGTCGTCGTTCCATCAGCAGGGGCCAAGACGGCGCCTGAACTGGAGACTGCTTCCATGCGATTCGGCGAATACCTGGTGGCCGAGGGCCGCCTTCGCGAAGAACAGCTGACCCGGGCCCTGGCCGAGCAGAAGCGGCGCCAGATCCCGCTGGGCCTGCTCGCCATCCACTCCGGCCTCATGCGCCCCGAGCAGGTGCACCGCGTGCTGCGGACCCAGTGCCGCCGGCGGGCGTGGCGGCGGTTCGGCGACCTGGCGGTGGAGCTGGACCTGATCGACTCCGGCGCGCTCGACGTCCTGCTGCGCAAGCAAGCCGGCTCGCGGCCGCGGCTGGGCGAGCTCCTGGTCGACGAGTCGATGGTCGGGGCGGAGGAGCTCCCCGGTCTGCTGGACGACTACCACGCGACCCAGCTCACGCCCCGCTGGCAGACCGCCCTGGCCTGATCGCGCAGGGGGTGAACGCCGCGGCCGGGCCCACCGCCGAGCGCTCTGCCGAACCCACCCGCCCCGCGCGGGTGCCCCTGCTACCGTCGGCCCGTGCACGCCCCCCCGCCCCTGCGGGACGCGCTGAAGCAGGCCCTGCTCGCGGGCGCCGCGGCCTTCGCGTTCCTGCTCCTGCTCACCCTGCCCGAGCGGCTGCACCCCTTCGCTCCAGGAGAGCTGGACCTGCTCCTGGCGGCTCGGAGCGCCGCTCAGGGGGTGCTGCTTCCGCTCTGGGCGGGCGCCGTGCACCCCGAAGCCACCGGCAGCTGGATGGCCGCCCTGGGCCTGGCCCTCCCCCTGAAGTGGGGTGTCCCCGACGCCCTGGCCCTGCGCCTGGCCGGCGGGCTGCATCTCGCCCTCGCCGTGGGCGCGACGGCCGGGCTGACCGCGCGCATGGGCGGACGCCGCGCCGGTTGGCTGGCCGCGGGACTGCTCCTGGCCCTGCCCGGCTTCGTGGGCGCTCACACCCGCTTCATGGGCACCACCGTGGAGGTCGCGGCCCTCGAG
>CALCXL010000522.1 GCA_937907595.1 uncultured Pseudomonadota bacterium | reverse complement strand
GATCCCGCCGCCCCGCTTCAAGCTCGTTCGGGGATCAGGGGGCTACTTGCCCTTGGCCTTGGCCTTCTTGTCGGCGGCGCCCTTCGCGGGGGGCGCGTCGGCGGGGGCGGGGTCGCCGTGAGCACCGTGAGCGTAGTCGCCCGTGGCGCAGCCACCCTTGCCCTTGCACTCGTTCTGGCCCTTGCAGGCGTGGTCGGCCGTCTTGCAGCCGCCCTTGCCCTTGCACTCGTTCTTGCCGCCGCAGGTGTGGCCTTCCTTGGTCTTGCAGCCGCCCTTGCCCTTGCAGGCGTTGTGGCCCTTGCACTCGTTGGCGTCGGTCTTGCAGCCGCCCTTGCCCTTGCAGGCGTTCTGCCCCTTGCAGTCGTGCTTGCCTCCGCCCTCGGCCTTGCCCTCGTGGTGGTCGGCGAAGGCGGGGACGGCGGCGCCAGCCACCAGGCCGCTGGCAGCGGCGAGCATCATCTTGTTGAAATCACGACGGTTCATGGAAATCCTGTGGAGTGCCGCTTGCGGCGTTTGGCGCAAAGTGTATCGCGGTCGACCGGGGGTTGGGGAAGGCCGAGCGACGGACCCGCCTCGTGGACCCGACGGTCCCGGGGACGATCCCGTTACGGCAGGACCGGGGGATCGGATCGCGCCGGTCAGGCCCTTCGGCCCGATCTCGCCCATCGTGTTGCTCCGGCGACACCGCAACCGGCGAGAATCACTGCCTTTCGCAAAAAATGGAAAGACCCTTCACGGCTCCTTGCCGTCCCAGGTGGAACATGTTTCACTAGAACACGTTTCACTGCGCCAGCGCGCACCGCGCACATCCGAGGAGGGCCCGTGGCCAACAAGATCAGCAGCTGCCAGGAATACTTCGACACGCTCAACGACCGCTTTGTGAGCGACGCGAGCAAGGGCTTGAACGCCATCTACCAGTTCGAGCTCAGCGGCGACGGCGGCGGCACCTGGCACGTGGTGGTCGCCGACGGAAGCATCGAGGTCTGCGCGGGCGCTCACGAGGCCCCCAGCGCGGTGGTCACCAGCAAGGCCCCGGACTTCGTCCGGATCTCCAACGGGGAGATCAACGGCCTGCGCGCCGTCATGACCCGCAAGATGAAGATCGCCGGCAACCTGGTCCTCGCCCGCAAGATGCAGCACATGTTCCCGTCGGGGAACATCTAGACCCGATGGAGCTGACCAGCCCCTTCACCCTCGAGTACGCCTACAAACGCAGCCTGGGGCCGGTCTTGAGCCGGTTCTTCACGGCGCTGCGCGACGGGCGCCTGGAGGGCGTGCGCACGGCCACCGGCCGCGTCCTCTTCCCGCCCCTGGAGTACGACCCCGACACGGGGGAGGACGTGGGGGAGCCGGTGGAGGTCGGGCCTGGCGGCGTGGTCACGGCCTGGACCGCGGCGCCACCGCCGGGCGAGGCCTGGGTCCTGGTGCGCCTGGACGGAGCGGACACCGCCATGCTGCACCGCTTCACGGGGGATCCGGCCTCCCTGGAGACCGGCCTGCGGGTCACCGCCCGGCTGGCGGAGCAGCGGGTGGGCTTCATCACCGACATCGCCGGCTTCGAGGTGGAAGCGTGAGCGACGATCCGGTCACCCGGTTCAAGGCCCCGGTGCGCCTGGACTACACGGTCACCGCGGGATCGGTCACCGCCGACTTCCTGCGGGAGATCCTCAAGGGCCGCCTGGTGGGCCGCCGCTGCCCCGACTGCCGCTGCGTCTACCTCCCGCCACGCTCCGCCTGCCCCACCTGCGGCGTGATCACCACCGAGCAGATCGAAGTGGGGCCGAACGGCACCGTGACCACCTTCTCCGTCATCCGCTTCCCCTTCGAGGGCCAGGTCCTCGAGCCCCCCTACGCCTGCGCCCACGTCCTGGTGGACGGCACGGACACCCCCCTGCTGCACATCGTGGGCAACTGCGACGTGGACGACATGCGCATGGGCATGCGGGTCCGGGCGGTCTGGGCCGAGGAGCTCAAGCCCACCCTGGCGTCGGTGCGCTACTTCGAGCCGAACGGGGAGCCCGACGTGACCTACGACTCGTTCTCGGGGCACGTATGAGGCCGGTCTACGTCGCGGGCTTCGCCGAGCTGCCCCACCTCCTGCAGGACAACCTGCTGGACGAGCCGGAGATGGTGCAGCGCGTCACCGCCGCCGCCCTGGCGGACGCGGGTCTGGGCCGCGACGACGTCGGCTTCACCTGCTCGGGCAGCAACGACTACGTCATGGGCCGGCCCTTCAGCTTCGCCACCGCCCTGGACGGGCTGGGCGCCTGGCCGCCCATCCGCGAGTCCCACGTGGAGATGGACGGCGCATGGGCGCTGTACGAGGCCTGGGTGCGCCTGCAGCACGGCGACGTGGACGTGGCCCTGGCCTACGGCTTCGGCAAGTCGAGCCTGGGCAGCGTGGAGGCCGTGCGCACCCTGGAGTTGGATCCCTACTCCCTGGCGCCCCTGGGCATCGGTCCCCTCCCCCTGGCGGCCCTGCAGGCCCGGGCCCTGCTGGACGCGGGCCTCGCCACCGAAGCTGACTTCGCCGCCGTGGTGGAGCGCTCCCGGCGGGACGGGAACCGCAACCACACCGCGCCCATGACCGAGGCGATGTCGGCGGCTCACGCGCTCACGCTGCCCTACATCAGCTCGCCCCTGCGCGGCCACGACGGTCCCGTGCGCACCGACGGGGCGGCGGCGATCGTCCTGTCCACGGAGCCGGTCGGCCCCCGCATCGCCGGCATCTCCCACTGCATCGACGCCCACCAGCCGGGCTTCCGGGACCTGACCGTGTCCCGCTCCATCGCCACGGCGGCGGCGGCGGCCGGCGGCACCTCCGGGGTCGACGTCGTCGAGCTGCACGTCGAGTACTCCAGCCAGGAGGGCATCGTCCTGCGGGCCCTGGGCCTGGACTCCAGCGTGAGCGTGAGCCCCTCGGGCGGCGCGCTGGTGGCCAACACGCCCATGGTCGCCGGGCTCTGCCGCATCGGACACGCCGCCAACGCGGTGCGGGGCGGCGCGAAGAGGGCGCTGGCCCACGCCACGTCGGGGCCCCTGCTCCAGCACAACCTCATCTGCATCCTGGAGCCCGCGTGAGCACCCCCGTCGCCATCACCGGCATCGGCCAGACCCGCTACGCGGCCAAGCGCGACGACCTCTCCATGCCCGGCCTGGTGCGTGAGGCCGCAAAGCGCGCCCTGGACGACGCCGGCGTGGACTGGTCGGACATCGACGCGGTGGTCCTGGGCAAGGCGCCGGACATGTTCGAGGGCGTGGTCCAGCCCGAGCTCTTCCTGGCGGGGGCCCTGGGGGCCGTCGGCAAGCCGATGATGCGCGTGCACACGGCGGGCAGCGTCGGCGGCTCCACGGCGGTGGTGGCGTCGCACCTGATCAGCTCGGGGGTGCACAAGCGCATCCTCACGGTCGCCTGGGAGAAGCAGAGCGAATCCAACGCCATGTGGGCCCTGTCGCAGCGCTTCCCCTTCGCGCCGCCCACCACGGCCGGCGCCGGTGGCTACTTCGCCCCGATCATCCGGGCGTACATGCGGCGCACCGACGCTCCCGAGCACATCGGCTGGCAAGTGGCGGTCAAGGACCGGCAGAACGCCGCGCTGAACCCCCTGGCCCACCTGCAGATCCCCGACATCAGCCTCGAGAAGGTCCAGGCCTCGCCGATGCTCTGGGACCCCATCCGCTACCTGGAGACCTGCCCGTCCAGCGACGGCGCCTGCGCGATGGTGATGTCCTGCGAGGACGACGGCCACAAGGACGCTGCCTGGGTGCACGGCACGGCCATGCGCAGCGAGCCCATGCTCTTCGCCGGCCGCGATGAGGTCAGCCCCCAGGCCGGCAAGGACTGCGCCCGGGACGCCTACGCCGAGGCGGGCATCACGCCGGCCGACATCGACTGCGCGGAGCTCTACGTCCCCTTCTCCTGGTACGAGCCCATGTGGCTGGAGAACGTGGGCCTGGCGGAGTCGGGCTGGCGGGCCGTGGACGAGGGCCGCACGGCCCTGGGTGGCGACCTGCCCATCAACATGTCCGGGGGCGTGCTGTCCTCCAACCCCATCGGGGCCAGCGGCATGATCCGCTTCGCCGAGGCCGCCCTGCAGGTGCGCGGCCGGGCCGGAGCGCACCAGGTGGACGGCGCGAAGCTCGCCCTGGGCCACGCCTACGGCGGCGGATCGCAGTTCTTCTCCATGTGGATCGTGGGATCGGAGCGCCCTTCATGACCTGGAACCTGGCAGACCTCTACGAAGCCAACGCCGACGCCTTTCCCGACCGCCTGGCCGTGGTGAGCGGGGACGTGCGCCTCAGCTACGGCCAGCTGGACCAGCGGGCCACGCGCCTGGCCAACCACTGGCGTGAGCAGGGCATCGGCGAAGGGGATCACGTCGGCCTGTACCTCTACAACGGCCACGAGTACCTGGAGTGCATGCTGGCGGCCTGGAAGCTGCGCGCGCGCACCATCAACTGCAACTACCGCTACGTCGCTCACGAGCTGAAGTACGTGTTCGAGGACGCGCAGCTCAAGGGCGTGGTCTACGAGAGCGAGCTGGCCGAGCACGTCGACGGCGCCATGGTCCCCTCGGTCACCTACCGCATGGAGCGGGGCCCGGACTACGAGGCCGCGCTGGCTGCCGCCTCGCCCGAGCGCGACTTCGCCGAGCGCTCCGACGACGACCTGGTGATCATCTACACCGGCGGCACCACCGGCATGCCCAAGGGCGTGATGTGGCGGCACCAGGACCTCTTCTACGCGGCCCTGCAGGGCGGCAACCCCGGCGGCGAGTCCTTCCGGGACCCGGTCAAGATGGTCGAGCAGCTGACGATCAACGGCGACGGCCTGCACATCCACGCGGCCCCCCCGATGATCCACGGATCGGCGCAGCTGGCGTCCTGGATCGCGATGCTCAACGGCGGCGTGGCCGTGGTGGTGCCGGGCAAGCGCTTCGACCCCGTGGCGTCGCTGACCGCCTGCGCCAACGAGGCCGTGCACAGCATCAACATCGTCGGCGACGCCATGGCCCTGCCGCTGATCGAGGCCCTGCGGGACAACCCGGGCCGCTGGGATCTCAGCGAGTGCAACGTCATCGCCTCCGCCGGCGCCGTGCTCTCCAACTCGGTGCGTGAGGAGCTGGAGGCCCTGATCCCCACCGCCATGCTGCTCAACAGCTTCGGCGCCAGCGAGACCGGCCACCAGGGCTCCGCGTTCTACGAGGACGGCAAGGCCATCTGGTACATGGACGAGGAGCACACCTGCGTGCTGGACCCCGATCTGAACCGGGTCGAGCCGGGCAGCGGCGTCGTGGGCATGCTGGCGCGCTTCGGGCACATCCCCCTGGGCTACTACCGGGACGAGGAGAAGACGGCGGCCACCTTCAAGACGAAGGACGGCGTGCGCTACGTCATCCCCGGCGACATGGCGATGGTGGCCGAGGACGAGAGCGTGGTCTTTCTGGGACGGGGCTCCGTCTGCATCAACACCGGCGGCGAGAAGGTCTACGCCGAGGAGGTGGAGGAGGTGCTCAAGGCCCACCCCGACGTCTTCGACGCGGTGGTCTGCGGCACCCCCCACGAGCGCTGGGGCGCGCGGGTGGAGGCGCTGTTCACGGCCCGCACCGACACGCCCGACCTGGAGGGCATCGAGGCCCACGTCCGGGCAAAGCTTGCGGGCTACAAGGTTCCCCGCCGCTTCTGGGTGGTTCGGGACCTCAACCGCCAGCCCTCGGGCAAGCCGGACTACCGCTGGGCCCGCGAGCACGCCGCGCAGCTGGGCGCTGGGGAGTAGGGCGTGGTGCTGCAGGGCAAGACCGCGGCGATCACCGGCGCGGCGAGCGGCATCGGCCGAGCGATGGCCCGCAAGTTCGCGGCCGAGGGCGCCACGGTCCTGGCCGTCGACCGCGACGCGGATGCCCTGGACAAGCTGGCCGCCGAGCTGGGCTGCACGGTGCTCGTCCTGGACGTCACCTCCGCCGAGGCCGCGGCGACCCTCGCCGCCCACCCCATCGACGTCCTCTGCAACAACGCCGGGGTCCTGGACGCGCTCACCCCGCTGCTGGACACCGACGACGCCCTCTGGGACCAGGTGCTCGCCGTGAACACCACGGCCCCCTTCAAGCTCTGCCGCGCGGTCCTGCCGGGCATGATCGAGCGGGGCGGCGGGGCGATCGTCAACACCTGCTCGGCCGCCTCCCTGAGCGGCGGGCGCGCGGGCTTCGCCTACACCGCCAGCAAGCACGCGCTCCTGGGCATGACCCGCAGCGTCGCCTGGTACTACCGGGACCAGGGCATCCGGGCCAACGCCGTCGCGCCCGGCGCCATCCAGACCAAGATGCAGTTCCGCCAGGCCCCGCACGCCGGCGGCATGGCCAAGTACGCCGACTACTTTCCGACGATCGGCCCCCAGGGGCGCGCGGCCCAGGTGGCCGACGTCGCCTGCTTCCTGGCCAGCGACGCCGCGAGCTACGTCAACGGCGAGGTCCTCTCGGTGGACGGCGGCTGGAACGCGTTCTAGTGGCGGAGATCGACCACGGGAAGTACCTGGACATCCCCGACGACGTGGACGCCGATTGGGCGGCGCGTCGGCGGCTGGCGGCGGCACTCACGCGGCTCACGGAGGCTTGCGTGGTGGGTGACCTGACCGCGGAGCCGCTGGATCGCGCGGCCGAGCAGGTGGAGGCCCTCGTCCGCTCCCTGGGCGATCGGACCCGCACCGCGTCGCAGGCCTTCGCCGACGGCAGCTACCACACCCAGCCGGCTCACTGGATCGATCGCAGCGCGCTGGTGGGGCGCTGCAACCCCGTGGCGCCGCCCATGTTCTTTGCCTTCGAGGAGGGTCGCTCCATCGCGACCTGCACCCTGGGGCACCGGCACGGCGGCGCGCCCGGCATCGCTCACGGAGGCATCGTGGCCGCGGCCTTCGACCAGGTGATGGGCCACTGCGCCACCATGCACGGGGTCGGCGGGCTCACGACCACGCTCACGGTGCGCTTCAAGCGGCGGACGCCCCTGCAGGAGCCCCTGCGCTTCGAGGCCTGGCTGGCCCAGAAGGTCGGCCCCTACGCCACGTTCGAGGCCGCCTCTTTCGCCGGCGATCGCCCCCTGGGCACCGCCACGGGGGTGTTCAAGATCCTGAAGGCCGGCCAGGCCGAACACCTCTTCGCGGGGCGCTGAGCCCCCACCGACCCGTTGCCAGGAGGCAGACGATGTACATCGACACCACGCCGGAACAGAAGGCCCTGCAGGCCCAGGTTCGGCAGATGCTGGCGGACCTCATGACGCCGGCCCTGCGGGAGGAGCTGCGCACCCAGGAGGGTGGCGGGCCCGAGTACCACAAGGCCATGAAGGTGCTGGCCGCCGGCAAGTGGCTGGGCGTGGGCTGGCCCGAGGAGTACGGCGGGCAGGCGCGCTCCCCGGTGGAGGAGTTCCTCTTCTTCGACGAGTGTCACCGCTCGGGCTTCCCCATCCCCCTGCTCACGCTGAACACGGTCGGCCCCACGCTCATCGCCTACGGCAACGACGAGCAGAAGGCGGCGCTGCTGCCGAAGATCCTGGCCGGCGATCTGCACTTCAGCATCGGCTACAGCGAGCCCTCGGCCGGCACCGACCTGGCGTCCCTGACCACCCGGGCCGAGCGGGGCGGCGACGACTACGTCATCAACGGCCAGAAGATCTGGATCAGCCTGGCCGACTTCGCCGACTTCCTGTGGTGCGCGTGCCGCACGGACCCCGACGCGGCCAAGCACAAGGGCATCAGCATGATCATGGTGCCCATGGACGCCCCGGGCGTGAGCTTCACGCCCATCGCCAACCTGGGCGACTCCAACATCCACGCCGTCTACCTGGACAACGTGCGCGTGCCCGCCGCCAACCTGGTGGGGCCGGAGAACGGGGGTTGGCGCATGATCACCACCCAGCTCAACCACGAGCGCATCGCGTTGATGATGGTGGGGCCCCTGGCCCGGCTCTCGGCCGACGTGCGGGACTGGGCAGGGCAGGAGGCCGACGGCGACGGCGTGTTGCTGGACCGCCCCTGGGTCCGGCGCAGCCTGGCGCTGGTGGAGGCGAAGCTGGAGGCCCTGCGGCTGCTCAACTGGCGGCAGGCCTGGAGCATGAGCACGGGCCACGTGGCCATGGAGCAGGCCAGCGGCCTCAAGGTCTTCGGCAGCGAGTTCTACGTCGAGGGCTACCGGGCGCTCCTGGAGATCCTGGGGGTGCCGGGCATGGTGCAGGCGGGCTCGCCGGGCGCCGTGCTGGCCGGGGAGCTGGAGCGGCACTACCGCGCCACCCTGGTCCTGACCTTCGGCGGCGGCGTGAACGAGGTGCAGCGAGACATCGTGGCCATGGTGGGCCTGGGCCTGCCGCGGGCGGGGAGGTAGCCATGGACTGGTCGAAGTCGGAGATGCAGGAAGCCGTGGTGGAGGTCGCGCGGCCGATCCTCAAGGAGGGCGCCGGAGCCTGGGCGGCCCTGCAGCAGGCCGAGGTGACGACGCTGGACAGCTTCGTCGACCTGGCGACCCTGCTGATCGAGGTGGGCCGGGCCGGCAACCGGGTGCCCGCGCTCAGCGAGCTGGTCTTGGGCGCGCCGGCGGGCCCGGGGGCCACCGCGGCCTTGATCCAGCGGGGGTCCCGGGATCCCCGCCGCCCCAGCGTGAGCGTGAGCGGCGACCGGCTCACGGGCCAGGCGACGTGCGTGCCCGGCGTGGATCACGCCACGCGGATCGTCGTGCCCACCACCGGGGGCCTCTACGTCTGCGCCCTGGCCGACTGCGCCGTGGAGCGGCAGGCCGGCACCGACGGCGACGCCCTGGGTCGGGTCACCTTCGACGGCACCGCCGGCGAGCGGCTTGGGGGCGACGATCTCATCGAGCCCTGGCTGGCCCGGGTGGAGGTGGGGATCTGCGCCGTGCTGTTGGGCCTGTCCCAGGAAGCCTTGCGGCTCACGGCAGCCTACGTCGGGCAGCGGCAGCAGTTCGGCCGACCCATCGGCGGCTTCCAGGCGGTGCAGCAGCGCGCGGCGGACGCATGGATCGACCTGCAGGCCATGGAGGTGACGATGTGGCAGGCGGCGTGGCGCGTGGACGAGGGGCTGCCCAGCGCCCGCGAGCGGGCCATCGCGCGCTACTGGGCCAGCGAGGGCGGGCACCGGGTGGTGGCCTCGGCCCAGCACCTGCACGGCGGCTTCGGCTTCGACCGCGACTACCCCCTGCACCGCTACTTCCTGGCGACGAAGCAGCTTGAGTTCCTGCTCGGCGGCAGCGAAGGCCAGCTGGAGCGCTTGGGCGGGCTGGTGGCCGCGGCGGGCTGAGCCGGGGCGTCGGCCGGGTGGACCCGGGGCGAGCGAGCCCTTTCGCACGTTTCGTGAACGCCATTAACATGCCCCGTTGCCGCGCCGGGGGAAACGTGTTTCACTTCTGCGCGAAGGCCCTTAACTCCAGCCCTCCTTCGCCCGGAACGTGCCCATGGCCGCCGACTTCAGCTCGCCGAACCCCGCCATCGACCTCATGGATCCGGCCACCCACTCGGGGGATCCCTGGCCGCTGTACACCTGGCTCCGCGAGGAGGCCCCGGTCTACTGGGACCCCATCAACGAGCTGTGGGCCATCTCGCGCTACGACGACATCATGACGGTGTCGCGCAACGCCCGACAGTTCTGGTCGACCGAGGGCAACGTCCCGAAGATGCCGGCCGACCCATCCTTCATCAACCTGGACGGCAAGGCCCACCGCGACCGCCGCAAGCTGGTCTCCGCGCTGTTCTCGCCCCGCGCCATCGCGAAGATGGCCGACCACATCCGCGACGCGGTGGACGAGCTCATCGACGAGGTGATCGAGCAGGGCTCCTGCGAGTTCGTGGCCGACATCGCCGCCCCCCTGCCCGTCCGCATGATCGCTGAGATGACGGGCATCCCCTCCGAGTGGCACCCCTTCCTCCTGGAGTGGCTGGACGAGTTCGTGAAGGGCGGCAACGGCCCGGACCACGTGACCATGGAGGTCAACGAGGCCTTCATCAACTTCGGCGCCCTGCACATGGAGCTGGTCGATCAGCGCCGTGAGGAGCCCCAGGACGACCTGCTCACGCTCTGGGTGAACGCGGAGATCGACGGCGAGAAGCTGGACGAGGATCAGCTGCTCTTCGAGCACACCATGATGATGATCGGCGGCAGCGAGACGGCACGGAACGCGATCAGCGGCGGCGTGGCGGCCCTGGCCGAACACACCGACCAGCGTGAGTGGCTGCTCGCCAACCCCAAGGGCTGCGCCAACGCCATGGAGGAGGCCACCCGCTGGGTCACTCCCTTCATCCGCATGTCCCGCACCGCCACCGAGGACTGCGATCTGGTGGGCACCCCGGTCAAGAAGGGGGACGAGGTCATGATGATGTACCCGCCGGCCAACCGGGACCCGCGCCGCTGGGAGCGCCCCGACGAGTTCGACGTGCAGCGGGACTTCAAGGCCACCCGAAACCTGGCCTTCGGCTTCGGCAACCACTTCTGCATCGGGGCGCACCTGGCCCGGATGGAGGGACAGATCGTGTTCGAGCAGCTGCTCAAGCGCATGCCCGACTGGCGGATCGCCGGCGAGGTCACCCACCAGGAGAGCTCGTTTGTGCGCGGCATCACGTCGATGCCCCTGGAGTTCACGCCCGGGAAGCGACGATGAGCGGCGGCACGTTCCTGCCGGGCCTGCTGGAGGGCAAGGTCGCCTACGTCGCGGGCGGCACACGCGGCATGAACCTGGCCATCGCCCGCCGCTACGCCGAGTACGGCTGCAAGGTGGCGGTGATGTCCCGGAACCCCGAGCGCTGCGCCGCGGCGGAGGCGGAGCTGCAGGCGGTGGGCCCCGACGCCCTGGGCCTGCCCTGCGACGCTCGGGACTACGACGCGGTGGCGGAGAGCCTGCAGGCCACGGCCGACCGCTTCGGCCCCATCGACTTCGTGGTGGCGGGGCAGGCCGGCAACTTCTACGCGCCGGTGACGGGCATGTCCTCCAAGGGCTTTCGCACGGTCATCGACATCGACCTGACGGGCACCTTCAACGTCTTCAAGGCGTCCTACGATCACCTGAGGATGCCCGGCGCCAGCCTGATCGCCATCACCGCGCCCGAGGCCACCCAGGCCCTGCACTTCCAGGCGCACGTCTGCGCGGCGAAGGCGGGCGTGAACCAGCTGATCAGAGTGCTGGCCCAGGAGTGGGGCCCCGGCGGCGTGCGCGTCAACGGGATCTCCCCCGGGCCCATCGAGGGGAGCTGGGGCATGGCCAACGTGGCGTCCCCCAACCCCAAGCTGGTGGAGATGATCCGGCGCGCCATCCCACTCAAGCGCTGGGGCACGGAGGACGACATCGCCGACGCGGCCCTCTTCCTGGCCAGCCCGGCCGCCTCCTACATCACCGGGAGCATCCTGGAGTGCGACGGCGGGGTGAGCATCGCCAGCCCGGAGATGTCGCGCTTCGAGACGATGGACGACCTGCACAACGATCCCCG
>CALCXL010000521.1 GCA_937907595.1 uncultured Pseudomonadota bacterium | reverse complement strand
GGCCTGCTGTTCCTGGTGACGCTGCTGCCCTACATGCCCTTGGAGACCCGGGTGGAGGACCTCTTCGCCATCGCGGAGCCCTTCCTCCCCCCGGAGGTCTACACCCTCCTGTTCAACCACGTGCTCACCCTGGTCACCCAGACGCGCGGGGGCCTGCTGACCGCGTCCGCCGCCGTGGCGCTCTTCTCCGCCAGCCGCGCGCTCGTCTCCCTGTCGCGCGCGCTGAACCGCGCGTACCGGGTGCCGGTCCTCCGCTCGGAGTTCATGCGGCGGCTGCGGTCCATCGTGCTGACGCTGGGCGCCCTGCTGGGCATCGTGGTCGCGGTGCTGACCCTGTCTCTGGGGGATCGGATCGTGGCGCTCATCGTCGAACGGGGCGTCATCCGCGTGGAGCGCGGCTTGCTGATCAACTCGATCCGCTTCCCAGTCCTGCTGCTGATCTCCAGCTTCCTGGTGCAGCAGCTCTACTTCCTGCTGCCCGACGTGCGCCCGCGCTGGCGCGCCATCACCAGCGGCTCGATGCTGGCGGTCCTGGGCTGGGTCGTCGCCACCTGGGGCTTCACGTCCTTCGCCACCCGCTTCGTCCAGTTCAACGCGACCTACGGCTCCCTGGGCACCGCGGCCATCGTCATGGCGTGGCTCTACCTGGGCTGCTTCGCGCTCATGCTGGGCGGCTCGTTCAGCGCGCTGGTGGAGCGGGGCCTGCCGGTGGAGGTGGCGGTGCGCATGGCCCGGGCCGCCGCCGCGCGGGAGAAGCGCAAGGCCGACGAGACCACCGCGTTGCTGGCGACGGTCGGGGATCCGGACCTGTCGCCGGCGATCGCGCTGCCCGGCGGCGTGCCCACGGTGGCCCCGGGCGCGACGACCGATGATCCCCAGGACGCGCCCCCCCCGGACGAGACGCCGCCCCCCACGGGCTGACGCGACGCGGCCGGTGCGGCAACATGCGGGCCGCCAGGAGGGCCCATGCTCGAGAACAAGAAGGTCGCGATCCTCGGCACCGGCACCATGGGCCGGGCCATCGCGCAGGGAATGCTCAACGCCGGGGTGATGGACACCGACCGCCTCCTGGGCACGGTGCGCACCGAACGGGAGGCCCGGGACGTCGCCGAGCAGGTCCCCTTCCCCATCTCCACCGACAACGCGGCCGCCGCGCGCGGGGCCGACGTGCTGCTTCTCTGCACCAAGCCCAAGCATGTGGCGCCGTTGATGCGCGAGCTCGGCGAGGCCGGCGCCCTCGATCATGATCCGCTGGTGATCTGCATCGCCGCGGGCGTGCGCATCGCCGAGATCGAAGCGGCAGCGGGCGTCGCGGTGCGCGTGGTGCGCGCCATGCCGAACACGCCCTGCCTCATCGGCGAGGGCATGATCGTGCTCTCCCCGGGCAGCCACTCGGGGGAGGCCGAGCTGGACCTCGCAGTCTCCGTCTTCCAGCCCCTGGGCCGGGTCCTGCGGCTGGACGAGGAGCACATGGACGCGGTGACCGGCCTGTCCGGATCGGGCCCCGCCTTCGTCTACGTGATCATCGAGGCCCTGGCCGAAGGCGGCGTCATGGCGGGCCTGCCCCGGCGTGTGGCCACCGAGCTCGCGGCGCAGACGGTCAAGGGAGCCGCGCGCATGGTCCTGGAGACCGGTCGCCACCCCGCGGCCCTCAAGGACGACGTGACCACCCCCGCCGGCTGCACGGTGTCGGCGCTGCTGATGATGGAGGACGGCCGCCTTCGCTCGGTGCTGGCGCGCGGGGTCCAGGAGGCGGCGCGTTCGGCGGCGGGGTTGGGCGGCGCCCCAGACAGGGACCAGCAGTAGGCCGGAGCCTGCTACAACCCACCCCGGATCACGGAGGTCGACGGCATGAAATGGGCACTCTGGCTGGCGTTGACGCTGGCGCTCGCGGGCTGCGATGAGAGTGAGGTGGGCGGGGTTCTGGTCACGGCGCGCACGCCGGACGGGGACGTCCTTCGGGCCAGCTACCTGCGTCCGGAGTCCGATGAGGCCATGCAGACGCTGCTGCTGATCCACCAGCCGGGCGAGGGCCACAGCCGCCGGGACTTCGACCGGGTCTGGGACGCGCTCGCCGCGGTGGGCTACGGCCTGCTCGCCATCGACCTGCGCAGCCACGGGAGCTCCGACGACCTGGGCGAGCCGGCGGACATGCTCAACGATCCCCAGGCCTACACGCGGGACCTGGACATCTGGCTGGAGTACATCGAGGAGCGGGAGGTCGAGGGCGAGGCCGTGTCCTTGCGCCGCACCGGCATCGTGGGCCTGGGCGCGTCGGGCTCCCTGGCGGCGGCGGCCGTGGCGACGGGGCGCGGGCGCTGCGCCATCGCCTACAGCCCCTCCATCCGCCAGATCAACACCTACTACGGGGGCTGGCAGGGGGAGACGGCGCCGAGCACCTCCACCAGCCTGGACCCGGCCATCGCCCTGCACGACACCTTCTGGCTGGCCGCGGACGGAGACGATCCGGCCAACGGCGACGCGCCGCTGCTGCAGGACGCCACCGCGGGCGCCACGGGCCTGGAGATCATCGAAGGCATCCACCACGGCCAGGAGCTGCTGGAAGCGAACGAGAGCACCCTCGGCGTCACCGTCGACTGGTGCGCAGACAAGCTTTAGCGGGCGGCCGGTCATCGCCCCCCTCGAAGCCCTTCCGGTCACCGAACGCCAGCTGGAGCTGCTGCGCGTCCTGCATCAATGGGCGGAGAAGCGGGGGCGCATGCCCTCGGTGCGGGAGCTGGCGGCGAAGCTGAAGCGTTCGGCGTCGACGGTCCATCAGCACCTGGACGCGCTGGAGCGGCGCGGCCTCATCGAACGATCCGGCGGCGCGCACGGCCTCACCCTGCTGGTGGACCCGAAGCTGCTGGAGGAGCGGGACCAGGCCCCCGAGGTGGTGCCGGTGCGCGGCGTCCTGCAGCCGGGCCGGCACCTCAAGCGCATGGGCAGCCCCTACCCCCGCGTGTCCGCGTGTGGGAACGCGCGCAAGGGCGACTACGCGCTGCGGGTGGACGGCGATCGGCTGCAGGCCGAGGGCATGTTCCACGGGGATCTGGTGATGATCCGGCCCGGGGCGGTCTGGAACGAGCCCGCCCTGGTGCAGTACATGGACGGCACGCTCGACATCAAGCGGCTGGCGCCGCTGCGCGATGGATCGCTGGCGGTGTGGTCGGCGCGGCCCGGGCTGGGCCAGCGGCGTGGCACCCGGCGAGCGCCCGGCGTGGTGGCCGTGGGGCGGGTGCTGCGCGTGGTGCGGGAGTTCGAGGCGCCCGGGGAGGAGCCGAACTGATCGCGACGCGCGGGGGATCGGGGGAGGCGCCGCCGCCCCGCAGGGCGACGCGCTTCCATCGGTCGATCAGTGCAGCGGGTGCAGCTTGAAGCAGTGGTGCGGGTCGGCCTGCACCTCAGCGACGGCCTCGTCGATGCTCGTGAACGAGGGGCGACCGGCGTAGGGCCACCAGGAGCCCGAGGCACGGCGCCAGTACAGGAACCAGTGCTCGATCTCGCCGTCGGAGACGACGCGCAGCTGGAAGATCGGCGTGTACACCACGTTGGAGGCGGTCAGGGGCTTGACCTCCTCCGCCGTGAAGCGGTTGCCGTCGGCGCGGACGCGGATGCGGCGGGGACGGAAGCGCTTGACGCCGGTCTTGACGCCCTCGTGCCAGGCGCGGGTCTGGCGGCGATCCGTGGTGGGGTTGACCACCATGGCCTGCACGCCCAGCTTGCCGCCGGTGGCGAACGCGGTCGACCACGCGGTCACGTCCTGCAGGGGCAGGCCGCGCTCCGTGCAGAAGTCGTCGAGCTCTTCGACCGCGACGCTGCTCACGGTGACGGCGAGGGCGATCTTCTCCTCGAGGGAAAGCAGGTCGGACATTCAATTCTCCAAGACCGGGTCGGGGGAGGCGTCGGGCGGGGAACTGGCTGCGCGCGGGGCACGCTTCAGCCATCAACCCACCGGCTGGACCCGTGGTCAGTTGCTGATGACAATGCGGCTTATCCAGCCGGATAGCAAGGTTTTTCTTGCCCGAGCGCCTCGACGGGCTGCGATTCGCGGTGCCCGCGGAATGCGAATAGGATCCTCGCATGGCACCTCCCAAGAAGGACATGGAAGACCGGATCGACGCAAAGCGGGACACCGCCCGGCACGGGGATCGCGCCTCCCGGAGCCGCGACGACCGCCCCTCCTGGCGCGAGCTGGACCGCAAGCGCGACCGCTCGGGCAGCAGCGATCAGGGCGAGCCCCTGGAGACCACCCGGGACAAGGACCGCTACCAGACCGCCGCGGCCCAGAAGGCGCTCAAGGGGGAGCTGGAGGGTCTGTTCCGGGACACCGCCGGCGACGCCCTGCGCGATGCGCTGCTGGGGGCCGACGACCGGGTGGCCCTGCAGGAGGCCATCGACGCGTACATCGACAGCAAGGGGGGACTGCCCGCGGACGCCGACGTGTTGGAGAAGGCGTTGGACGTGCGCAGCGATCGCACCCTGCGCACCGTCGTGCAGGCGATCGCTGGGGCGCTGCCCGACTGCGGCGACGAGCAGCGCAAGGTGCTGCTGCTGAAGATGCGGAACAAGAAGCGGCGCACCTTCGACAACAAGGTGAGCAAGGCCATCCAGGAGCTGCTCGACCAGTACGGGGTGCAGGATTAGCGAGCCGATGTCCCGCCGTCGCCTCATGAGTCTGGCGGGTCTCGTCGGCGCGGCGACGTTGGGGCCGGTGTGGATGTTCGGCGTCGAGCCGCGGTGGGTGGACTGGACGACGCAGGACCTGATCGTGGGCGGGCTGCCCAACCGCCTGCACGGCGCACGCATGCTGCACCTGTCGGACATCCACGCCTCGGCGGCGGTGCCCCTGGACTTCGTGGCGCGGGTGGTCGATCGCATCAACCTCAATCCCCCCGACCTCCTGGTGATCACCGGCGATCTGGTCACGGAGGACCGCAGCTACATCGCGGGCATCACGGAGCTCCTTGGGCGGATCGAGGCGCGCCTGGGCCGCTTCGCCATCCTGGGCAACCACGACTACTGGACCGACGGCCCCGCTGTCTCCAGGGCGCTGGAGCGCCACGGCGTGCACCACCTGCGCAACGAGTCGGCGTGGGTGGGCGGCCCCGGCGGGCTGCGGCTGGTGGGGGTGGACGACCACTGGACGGGCAACGACGACCTGGAGGCCGCCATGGCCGGCGTCGGCCAGGAGGAGGCGCAGATCCTCCTGATGCACTCGCCGGACCTCATCGTGCCGGCCAGCAAGGCGCGCGTTCCCTTCGCCCTGTGCGGGCACACCCACGGCGGTCAGGTGCGCCTGCCGTGGTACGGCGCGCTGGTGACCCCGTCTGCCCTGGGCTATCAGCAGGGCACCTACCGCCACCGCGGCACACAGATGTACGTCAACCGCGGCCTGGGCACCCTGGATCTGAAGGTGAGGCTGAACTGCCGGCCCGAGGTTCACGAGGTCCGCCTCATCTCCCCTTGACGTCCGGCCCGTCGTGGCCGATATCTGACCGGCGGTCAGTGACTGACCCGCCCCCGGAGCTCCGTCCATGCCCACATTTCGCAGCCTGCTCGAAGACCCGAACATCGACATGGAGGCGGTGGGTGCGCACCTGGACGGCCTGAGCCACGACGAGCGGGTGCGGCAGGTGCACGCCATCCCCGGCGGCCTGCAGTCCCGGCTCTACGCGGCGGCCAACGGGCTGGGGGAGCTGGACATGGGCTACTTCGTGCCCGCGGACACTCCGGACCGGCAGTTTGTGCGGCACTACGGCAAGAACAGCCTGCCGGCCTTCAGCATCTTCGAGAAGCGCTTCGCGCGGCCGGGGCCCGACTCGGCGGTCATGTGGGGCTACAACCACAGCGCGATGATGCCGCTGGTGGGGCCGGGCCACTTCGTGCTGCGCCAGGGCCCGCAGGCCGGTGAGCTGCACGTCGACTACTACTCCGTGCCCCCCGAACGGATCGACGGCGCGCCGCCCCTGGCGCCGAACGACCGCGGGATCTCCACGCTGGTCTACGGCCACATGATCGACGTGCTGCGCCGCGTCTCCGACCACGTCACCATCGGCCGCGCCGTCAAGAAGGGGCAGGACACGCCCAACTACTTCCTGCTCTGCCGCGAGGGGTAGCAGCCCCCCCGCCTCGCTGAAGGTCAGTCTCCGTAGCCCAGCAGGCGCATCGGCTCCTCCAGGCTGCCGTCGTCGTCCTCGCCGCCGCCGGGCCGCGGGAAGCTGGCGAAGTGCTCCTTGTCCACCAGGTCGGCCGGGCCCACGCCGCTGGAGCGCTCGCGGGCGAAGCGGGACCAGGTGCGGAGCTCCGGGCTGGTGAGCCGCTGCAGGAACCCCCGGCGCGATCCGTCCAGCCGGTCGTGGTCGCGGAGTCCGTACAAGCCGTCCCACTGGTAGCGGGCGAGGGGGGTGCGCAGGCCGAAGCGGCACCACATGCGCCGGCCCGACTTCGGGTAGCGCGGCGGCTTGACGGCGTTGTGCGACGTCACCGTCAAGGCGTCGGCCAGCCCCGTCTCCCCCCCCGTCTGCACCGCGGACGCCAGGTCCTCGCCGTCCAGGATCAGCCCCTGCCCCTGCTCGCCCACGCCGCGCTCCACCACGGTGGGGCGGTCGTCCGAGGGCAGCGGCCCGGGCCAGGGCACGCCGGCCAGGGCGCAGAGGGTCGGCGCAAGGTCCACCCCCCGGAAGAAGCCGCGCAGGGAGCCCGGCTGGATGCCCTTGCCCCAGAAGAGCAGCGGCACCCGCGTGGTCTCGTCGGTGAGCCACCGCCCGTGCAGGTCGTACATGTGCTCCACCCGGTGGCCCTCGGGCACCGAGCTCCCCCAGTTCTCGCCGTGGTCCGCCGTGAAGCAGAACAGGACGTCCTGGCCGGAGCTGGAGGCGGCCTCCAGGTAGCGGGGGAGCAGCTCGCGATCGAACCAGGAGAGGGCGTCGTGGTACTCGCCGCGCAGGCGGGGCACGCTCTGTTCGGGGCGGCCGCCCATCTCCGCGATGGCCTCGTCGCACAGGGCGCGCCAGTTGCGCTTCGGGATGTACTCGTTGCGGTAGGGCAGGTGCGTCCACCAGTGCTGCACGAAGACGAAGCGGTCGGTGCCCGCGGGGGCGCGCAGGGCCTGCACCACCTGATCGGGGACCTCGCTGTCGCCGACCGTGCCCCGAAAGCCGGTGTTCGCCAGGCAGAAGCGCGGGTTGTGCACCAGGGTCTGCACGTCGAAGCCGGCCGCGGCGAAGGCACTCATGAGGGTGGGGCGGCGGCGCGGGAAGGGGTGGCGCCAGCGGGCGACGCCCACGCGGTGGGGGAAGGTGCCCGTGGTCAGGGAGATGAGGGAGGGCACCGTCCAGCCCGCCGAGGCGATGGCGTGCGACGCGGAGACCCCCTCCCCCGCCACGCGATCGAGGGTGTCGGTGCGCGCGGCGCCGCCGGCGTACCCGGGGGCGTCGGCTCGAACGGAGTCCGCGACGATGACGACGACGATCACAGCCGCGCAGGGTAGCAACGCAGGCCGGATGGACAGGTCTTTCGGAGGTCGGCAACCTGGGACCATGACCGTACTCAGCCGTGATCTGGACATCGCCCTGCCCGCCGACGTCGTCTGGGAGACCCTGATCGACGTGGGCTCCTGGCCCCAGTGGATGGCCCACGTCGCCGACGCCCGCTGGCTGGAGGGGGAGACCCCGGGCCCCGGCGCCCGCCTTCAGTTCACCATGCAGCACCTGCAGTCCGCGCCCACGGTGCAGGCGGAGATCACGTCCTTCCGCCCCGGCAAGGAGCTGGCCTACAGCCCGGTCGCCGGGGACACGCCCTTCACCGAGGGCATGAAGAACCTGGAGTGGGAGTGGCGGATCTGGGGCCGCCCCACGGGGAACTGCACGCTGTCCTTCACGCTGACCTACACGGCGGCGGGCGGCGCGGCCTTCTTCCGGGAGCTGCTGGGCACCCGGCTGCAGGTCCTCAACCTGGCGGACAGCTCCTTGAAGGCGCTGCAGGCGATGGCCGAGGGGCGCGTGCCGAGCTCGGAGCCGGCGGAGGCCTGATCGGGGCGAGCCCCGCGGCGATCAGCGCGCGTCGCGTCGGCTGAGCACGAACCAGGTCAGGAAGACGCAGGCCAGGCCCAGGGCAGCCATGACGGCGACGTCGGGTCCCAGCTGGTCGGCGCCGAAGCCGTTGCGCTCCCAGAAGCGCGCCCCGCCCGTGCCCAGGGCCTTCTGCCCGCGCACCGTCGCCTCCCCAAACTCCACGTGCAGGGCCGAGCTGTAGGCCCATCGCAGCAGCACCGGCTTGCTCAACCACAGCGCCATCTTGCTGGCGTTGGCCCCCGCGACCGGCAGCAGGATCCCCGAGAGCATGATCTGGGGGAGGATCACCAGGGGCACGAACTGGATGGCCTGCAGCTCCGTGCGCGCGACGGCAGAGACCAGCAGGCCCAGGGCCATGGCGCTCCAGCCGGCCAGCAGCGACACCCCCAACAAGGGCAGGACGCCGCCCTGCAGCGGGATCGACGGCACCAGGATCGCCAGGAGGATCCCCACCTGCAGCGCGATCAGGCTGCCCTGCACGATCAGCTTGCTGGCCAGGTAGGGACCCGGCCTGAGCGTGCCCATGCGCTCGCGCCGGAAGATGGCGGCCTCCCCCACGATCTCCCGCGCGACGTTGCTGCAGCCGAACCACACCGACGACGCCATCAGCACGAAGAGCGTGGGCGTGATGTCGTCCTGGAGCATGAGCGGGAAGTAGCGCCCCTTGAAGAACAGCAGCACCGCCAGCAACCCGATGATCGGCGACTGCGCCATCTGCACGAACAGCGCCTGGCGGTCCCGCCACTTCAGCAGGGCGTAGCGGCGGGTGAGCTGGACCGTCTGCCGGAAGAGCCCCGAGCGGTTGGCGTCCCCCGAGCGGCGTCGCTTGCCGGCCTCCCGCTCCTGGCTGCGGTCCTCGCGGGTGAGGCGGCTGCGCACGAAGCGCTCGTAGAAGTGGCTCTTGCGGAACTCCTTGCGCCAGTGGGCCGGCTCGTGGGCCAGGCTCTCCTCCAGCGGATCGAGCACGTCGAGCACGTAGTCGGCGGGGTTCTTCGCCGTCTCGGGGGGCATGTCCGAGCGGGCGCTGAAGTAGCGCTTCACCTCCCGGGTGGGGCCGAAGTACGCAAGCTTGCCGCCCTTGGTCAGCAGCAGCAGCTTGTCGAAGAGCTCAAAGGCCTCCAGCCGGGGCTGGTGGATGGTCATGGCGACCGTGCGCCCGCCGTTGGCCAGGCCGCGGCACTGGCGGATCAGCTGCATGGCCGATCGCGCGTCCAGCCCCGAGGTGGGCTCGTCCAGGAGCAGCAGGGAGGGCTCACCGAGCAGCTCCATGGCCACGTTCAGCCGACGACGCTGCCCGCCGGAGAGCCCGCGCCGCACGGCGTCGCCCACGATCGTGTCCCGCTGCTTCTCCAGGTCCAGCTGCCGGAGGACGGTGGTGATGCGGGCGTGGATCTCCTCGTCCGTCACCTCCGCCGGGAAGTCCATGCGGGCCTTGTAGTACAGCACCTCCGCCACGGTCAGCGTGCGGTGCATCACGTCTTCCTGGGGCACGTAGCCGATGGCCTGCCGGAAGACGTCGTAGTGCTTGTAGAGGGACAAACCGTCCATGTAGACGGTGCCGCCGCTGGGCGGGGTGTAGCCGGCGATGGTGGTCAGCACCGACGTCTTGCCGGCGCCCGACGGGCCCATGATCGCCACCATCTCCCCGGGCAGGATGGAGAAGGAGACGCCGTCGATGATGGTGATCGGCGCCTTGGCCGGGCCCACGGACCGCACCAGCTTCGAGGCGTCCAGGCGCACCCCCGACGCGCCGCCCTGCTTCTTGTCCTGCTTGACCTTGCCGTCGGCGGTGAACTGCAGGCGCTGGGGCCCGATGCGCAGGTCGTCGTCGGGCTTCACCAACGTCGGCTTGCGGATGCGCACGCCGTTGACCCAGGTGCCGTTGGTGGAGCCCAGATCCTCCACGACGATGCCGTCGCCCCGACGCTCCAGCCGCGCGTGCAGGCGGGAGACGTTCGGGGTGTCCAGCACCAGGCCCGCCGCGGCGTCCCGCCCGACCACGACGGACTCCCCGGGCGCCAGGCCGAAGTCGGCGGTCTCCCCCTCGATTCCGGCGGTGGGGGCCGAGGACAGGTCGATGTCCTGCAGCGCCGACAGCACCGACGTCGACTGCGCCGCGCGCTCCATGCGCACCGACGCGACCACCTGCACGGGGGTCAGCACCGATCCGCCGATCTCGAAGGGCTGCCGCCAGTCCAGGCGCGTGCGCTTGATGCGGCGCTCGTTGACCCAGGTGCCGTTGGCGGAGTCCAGGTCCTCCAGCAGCAGGTAGCCCTCCTGCCGGCTCAGCCCCGCGTGGCGGCCGCTGACCGCGTCGTCGGGCAGGACGAAGTCGCAGTCCGGCGCGCGGCCGATCAGGATCGGGGCGAAGTAGTCCGGCACCTCCGACAGGTCGATGGTGTCCAGGGGGACCATGGCGTCGGACAACCGCACGCCATCGACCTCGACCACCTGCTCCTTGAGGTCGACGACCTGCCGGTTCCCGGTGGCCGCGCCGTCGACGGTGACCGCCACGCCCTCGTCCAGGACCTCGATCTCCACCGAGGCGCCCACCCGACGCAGCCGCACGCCGCGGGGGGCGACGGCGCTCTGGGCTCGGATGTCGGCGTCCAGGCCGGAGCCGAAGGTGCGCCACATGCCGGTCTTGAGGGACTCGCCGTCGTCCTCGGGGGACACCGAGGGAGCGTCGTAGTCGCCGGAGTCGGACCCGTCGTCGGAGTCGTCGAAGACCATGCGCTCGTCGTGAGCCGTGGACCCGACCGTCGCGGTGGGCGCGGTGCTGGCCTGGGGGCGACGCTTCTCAACGAGGGAGGGGGCCGGCTTGCTCGGGGCGGGGAGCTCCTCGTCCAGCGGCTCAAAGGCGCCGCTGTCGTCGTCAACCGACTCGAAGGAGCTGCTGTCGTCCACGGTGGCGGACGAGGTCGTGCCCCCCAGCGGCTTGCCGCACTCCGGACACCAGCTGTCGCCGACGGAAGCGTGGGCCAGACAATGGGGGCATTGGCGGGGAGCGGCCATGGTGGGACGCCCCCGTGCCTACATCTGGTAGGCGATGGCGACCGCGTAGTCGGTCTTCGCGCTGGCCTTGTAGACCAGCACCTGCAGCGCGTACTCGCCCGTCTTGGGGGGCGAGACGTCCACGAAGGGCTGCGCGTCGGGGCTCTTGTCGTTGGAGACGAGGTTGCCGTCGGCGTCGTACAGGCGCATGTCCAGGTCCACTGCGGCGCCATCGGCGCAGCCCAGCAGGACGTAGTTGATGCCCTTGTACAGGGTGACCCGGTAGGTCACGGCGGCCTGGGGCTCGGCGGCGTGCACGTCCGAGCTGCGCAAGCGCATGCCCGAGGCGACGGCGCCGGTGACCAGGCTGTCCAGGCAGGAGCGCGCGGCCTGCGGATCCGCCTGCGCGGGCGCGGCCGGAAGGAGCAGGGCGATGGTAGCGACCGCGGCGGCGAAGCCGGAGAGCGCGAGGGTGCGGTTCATCGTGGGACTCCTCCTCAGAACTTGGCGAGGATGTTGCCGGTGTGAGTGGCGACGGCCTTGACGTCGTCACCGCTCAGCTCGGCCTTGGCGGCGATCAGCTGCATCGCCTCCATCTCGGTGATCACGGCAGCGACCTGGGGGTCCCCGGCGCGACCCGGCCCGCTTTCCTTGAGGAAGCGGAGGAAGTACTCCAGCACGGTGGGCTGGTGCAGCAGGGCAGCGGCCTCTCCGGTGATGGAGGCGGCGCCGAGCGCCGTGGAGAGCAGGTGCGCGCCCTGGACCCAGCCGCCGGCCTGGACCAGCGTGGCGGTGTTCGGGTCCGACATGCGCTGGAGGTCGTCGTTGATCCGCTCGGCGAGCACGTCGAAGGCGGGGCCGAGCTCCGCGTCCGTCAGCGAGCCGCTGTCGTACTCGCCGATGACCTTGTCCACTTCCGCGACGATGCTGGCCGGCGCCTTCAGGGCGGCCAGACCTTCCCGGGCCGCGCGCATGCGGCCCAGGATCGCGGCCTTGTCGCCGGTGTGCACGCTCATCAGCACGTTGCCGATGCGCACGCCGGTCTCCAGCGCGAGCACGGCGGAGTTCTTGCCCTCCAGGCTGCGGTTGGAGTCCTTGACGAGCTTGCGGATGTCCACGTCCGGCGCGCTCTCCTTGAGGGCGGCCTGGAACTCCGTGGGGGCGGGCACGAACATGGCCGTGCGGGCCTCGTTGCGGACCGCGGCGATGTCGATCTTCTCCGGCACGTCGACGATCGCCGCGAGCTCGGGCTCGGAGTCGTTCACCGTCGACGGAGCCGTCTCCGGACCCTTCGGGGCCGAGGTGGTCGAATCTCCACCGCCGCAGCCGGCGAGGAGGAGGCTGGTGAGGGCGACGCTCGACGCGACGACCCTCCACGAGACGGCAATCTGCATGGACTTCCCCTGAGCGGCTTCGTTACTGGCGGCGGGCAGCCGGCGGGTCCCTCCCCGGCGCGCAGGCCCGGCCGCGGGAGCGCACATGGTGCCCAAGGGCGAGGTGGAGTTCAAGCCGGCGCGGCAGGATCGCAGGGAGCAGCGGACGGGCAGCCGCGGGCTCCATGGGCCAGAATGCGCGGCGGAGGATGAGAATGCCCGCTGCGCCCTGGACCGATGCCCTCTCTGCTCGCCTGGCGAGCCTCGCCGATCGCGGCTTCCTGTTGGTGACCGACGCAGCGCTGGGAGCGGCCGACGTCGAGTCGCTGCATTCCCTGGCCGCCGACGCCCCCGGGGAGTTCGTGGAGGTGGAGGCCGGAGCGGTCGCCGCCGCGCCAGGCGGACTCTGCCGAGCCGCGGCCCCCGCCTGGTTGGGTCAGGGAGCTGAGCTGGGCGACGCCGCCTTCTGCGCCGACGCGGTGGGCGAGGGGCGCGGCTCGCGCGCGGTCCTGGCGGCGCTGGTGCGCGGCTTCTCCGTCGAGGGCGACGCCGACGACGTGGGCGGCGAGCAGCCCTGGCTGCGCGCGGCGGAGATCCTTGCGCGGGTGCTGGAGGAGGCGGGGGCCGTGGAGCCTCAGGTCCTGTTGGTGCGAGGCGCCGCCCGGGCGGACGCGCTGTCTCTGCACGCGCTGCGTTCCCTGCTCTGCGGGCGCTCCGGTGCGGGCTGGGGCGTGATCCTGGAGGGCCCGCTGGACGGCCTGTCGCGGTCCCTGGCCGACGCCGTGGCGCGGGGGGCCGGCGACGACCGCGTGCCCGCGGCGGACTTCGTGGAGGTGCAGCCCGACGGCGGGGAGGAGCAGGCCGGAGGCGTGCCGAGGCAGGGCACGGCGGTGGAGCTGCTCGATCTGCTCTCCGCCTCGCCGACGCCCCTGCCGGCGGCCGTCGCCGGGAGCCTGGCCCTCAGCCGCTACCGCGGACGGGCGCCGCGCGCGGGTTGGATCGATCTTCAGGGTGTCCTCGACTCGGGCCGCGCCCGGCTGGCGGGGAGCACCGTCTCCGTGCAGGGCTGGAAGCACACCGGCGAAGGGGGCCCCATCGTCCAGGCCGACGCCCGCGCCCTGGCCGAAGCCGTGGCCGAGGTCCTCGGCGGGGGAGCGCCCGGGCGCGCGCGGCTGCTCGCGGAGCTGCAGGCGGCCGGGGGGGCGCCCAGCGCCGAGCTCCTGTTGGAGGCCGCCGAGGCGAGCGTCGCTCAGGGCGATGGGCCCGCCGCCGCCCACATGCTCCGCGGCCGCAGCGATCTGCCGGCTCGGCGCCTCCGGACCCGGGCCCTCCTCCTGGCCGGGGATGCCGACGGAGCCCGTGCAGCCGCCGATGGAGCCCGCGATGGAGCCCTGCGCCTGGCGGCGGCCCGAGCGGCCCTGGCCGTGGGACGGCAGCGCACCGCGCGCAAGGAGCTGGCCGCCGCGGCCGAGGCGGGGCCGGATCCCGTGACCGGCGAAGCGAAGCTGCTGCTGGGTCGCCTGCAGGAAGAGGAGGGCGACGCGGTGGGCGCGGCGGCCTCCCTGGCCGCAGCCGCGCAGGCCTTTGAGCGCGGGGGGCAGAGCCTCGAAGCCGCGCGAGCCTTCGCCCTGCGCGCCCTGGCCATGAGCAAGGCCGGGGCCGCGGAGCGCGCCCTCAAGGAGCTGAAGCTGGCCATGGCCCGCGCGTCGGATCCGGACGACCCGCACGACGCCGCCCTGGAGGTCCGCAGCACCATCGGCCTGGTCTTCCGCGAGGCCGGCCACCGGGACAAGGCACGCCAGGCGCTGGCCATGGCCGCCGACAAGGCCCAGGCGGCCGCGGCCCCCGATCGAGAAGCCGAGGCCCGCTTGATGTTGGGGCGCTTCTTCCTGGAGGGGCTGCCCGTGCAGGGCGCCGAGCGGGGGGAGGCCCTGCGCGACGCCCGCGCAGCCGCCGAAGCCGCCTTGGGTCTGGCCCGGGGCTGCGGCCGAGCGGACCTGGAGGCCGCGACGGAGGCGCTGTTGGGCGAGCTGTCCTGGCGGAGCGAGGACTGGGCCGGCGCCCTCGCGTCCCTCGGTCGACAGCAGGCCCTCTGGGGGAGCGTGGGCCGCGCCGACAAGGAGGTCGACGTCGCCATCCGCCGCAGCCAGCTCGCGGGCCGCCGCGGCGCCTGGGACGACGCCTTCAAAGCCGCGAACGACGCCCTCATGCTCGCCACCCGACGCCGCCTGGCCGAGCAGAGCGGCCACGCCCAGATGGCCCGGGGGGAGGCGCTGGCCGCCCTGGATCGCAAGGACGAGGCCCTGGCCTCCTTCACCGAAGGCCAGCGCATCTTCGGCTCGCTGGGGGCGGACCACGAGGGCCAGGCCGCCGCCGCCGAGCGCCGCGCCCGCGCCCTGGTCTCCGGGGGATGAGCTCCGCGGTCGCCGGCGCGCCGGAGGGTCCGCTGCCGACCGTTCGCCTGATGCGTCCCACGGAGCGGGGCGCGGTGCGCAACCTGGGCGCGCCGTTGTTCGCCCGGCTGGGGGGCTACGAGCAGGCGCTGGATGCGTGGCTTCGGCACCCCGCGGTGGTCACGGTGGTCGCCGACGCCGGGCGCGCCGGCCCCCAGGGCCTCGCGTTGGTGGGGCGGCTGGATGCAGCCCCACGACCCCGCGCGTACCTGCTCGCGATCGGCGTGGGGGAGGCCGCGCGCGGCCGAGGGTTGGGGCGTCGCTTGCTGGAGGCGGCCATCGAACAGGCCCGACGCCGGGCAGCCCGCTGGGACGTGAGAGAGCTGCAGCTCGACGTCGCCGTCGACAACGCCGGGGCCCGGGCGCTGTTCGAAGGCTCGGGCTTCGTCGGCCAGGGACCGGGTGAGCCCTACGCCAACGGCCAGGCCTCCCTGCGCATGACGCTGCCCCTGGTGGCGGCGTCGGCGAGGGAGACGGCGACGGGGCGCGCGGAGGCCCCTGGCGACGCCGGACCCCGCTGGTAGGCTGCTCCGCCATGCTGTTCTCCCCCACCACCCACGCCGTCCTCCTGGCCATCGGCCTGCTGTCCACGCCCACGATGGGCCTGGCCTTCCGCCGTCGGCGCGCGCTGCTGACGCCCCTGCTCTTCGTCGTCCCCATCTGCCTGGGGCTGTCCGGTGGGGACGCGCTCGTCGCGCTGCTCGCTCGCGTCTGGCCGGCGCGGGCGATGGACGGCGGCCCCGGGGACACGCTGTTCTTCGCCGCCGCGGTCTTTGTCTGCTTCTGCGCCGCGGAGCTGATCACACAGCGGATCATCACGATCCTCGCGGGGGGCGGCGCCCGCTTCACCACCCGCGAGGAAGCCGCGGCCGACGGTTGAAGCTCCGCCGGCTGGAGCTGGACAAGCGCGCCGCCAAGGCCGTCCAGGAGGGCCATCCCTGGGTCTTCGCCGACGCCCTGCCCCGCAACGGGCCCCGCCCGGGCGACGAGGTGGAGCTGGTCGATCGCTTCGGTGCCTTCCTGGGCCGCGCCCTGGCCGAGGGGGGTGGGGGCGGACCGGCCCTTCGCATCCTCACCCGCGACCCGCGCGCGCCCGACCTGCGCCGCCTGCTGGCCGCCCGGCTGCGCGACGCCCGGGACCTTCGCCGTCGGGCCCTCCCGGCCGACACCGACGCCTTCCGCCTGGTGCACGGGGAGGGCGACGGCCTGCCGGGCCTGGTAGTCGACCAGTACGGCGATGTGCTGGTGCTCCGCCCCGACTCCCTGGGCTGGGCTCCCCACCGCTCGCTGCTGGTGGAGGCGCTGCGCTCGCAGATCGAAGGCGTCTCATCGATCGTGCACAAGCCCAAGAAGGGCGACGTCCAGCAGTGGCACGGCGATCCGCCCGAGCCCCGGGTGGTGAGCGAGGCCGGTCGCCGCTACCGGGTGCGGCCCGGTCACGGCCAGAAGACGGGCTTCTTCCTGGACCAGCGGGACACGCGCACCCACGTCCAGGCGCTGGTGCAGGCGGGGGACGCCGTGCTCAACCTCTTCTCCTTCACCGGCGGCTTCTCCGTGGCGGCGGCCCTGGGCGGGGCGACGCGGGTGGTGTCGGTGGACCTGAGCGCGTCGATCCTGGAGGACTGCGCCGAGCAGTTCCCCCTCAACGGCCTGGACCCGGAGCCCCACGGCTTCGTCTCCGCCGACCTCTTCGAGTGGCTGCCGCAGCAGGCGCGACGCCGCGACGCCGAGGTCTTCGACGTGGTCGTCTGCGATCCGCCGGCGCTCGCCCGCAAGGGGGCCGACCTGCCCCAGGCCCAGGCCGCCTACCGCCGCTTGCACGAGGCGCTGGCCCCCCGGATCCGCCCGGGCGGCCTCCTGGTCACCTGCTCCTGCACCGCCCGCCTGGGGCCGACCGAGCTGCTGGAGGACGCGCGCGTGGGGCTCGCCCTGGCCGGTCGGTCCGTGCAGCGGATCCTGCGCAGCGGCGGCGCCGGCATCGACCACCCCCTGCTGCCCGACCTGCCCGGCGGCAACTACCTGAGCGCGCTGACGCTGGTGATCGATTGAGGTGGCCTCGGTCGCAGCCGGACTCGGGCCCATGCTGAGCCTCGACGACGTCGCCACGCTCCTGCGCGAACGCCCCGGCCGCATCGTCGGCGGCACGGACTGGCGCTACGCCGCGGTCGCCACCGTCTTCCGCGCGGGGGACGAGGGCGCCGAGCTGCTCTTCATCCGGCGGGCCGAGCACCCCCGGGACCCCTGGTCGGGCCAGCTGGGCTTTCCCGGAGGGCGGGCCGAGCCCGAGGACATGAGCCTGGCCCACACCGCCGCCCGGGAGACCAGCGAGGAGCTGGGCCTGGACCTGTGGTCGCCGGGAGCCACGGAGATCGGCGCCCTCGATCAGCTGCAGGCCCGCGCGCGCCGGGCGATCAAGCCCATGGCGATCCAGCCTCACGCCTGGACGCTGCACAGCGCCCCGATCCTGGCGCCCAACGAGGAGGTCGCCGAAGCCTTCTGGGCCCCGGTGGCCCACCTGGTCGATCCCCACCGCCGCACCTGGTACGACGCGGCCCGGACCGATGCGCCCTACCGCTTCCCCGCCATCGATCTGGGCCAGCAGGTCCCCCTCTGGGGCCTGACGCACCACATGGTGCACGAGGTCCTGCACCGCCTGGGGCTCATCGACGACGTGGCCTCGCACACCACCCCTCGCGCGCGCGTCTGACCCTTTGGGCGGCCTGCGAAGCGGTCCTGGCGTCGGCGGGAGCCCTCGGCTACAAGCCGGCTCGTGGCCACCAAATCCGAGAGCAGCCCCCTGGAGCGTCGCCTCCTGCGCAAGGTCGGCAACGCGATCCGCGAGTACAACCTGATCGAGGAGGGCGACCGCATCCTGGTGGCCCTCAGCGGCGGCAAGGACAGCTACGCGCTGCTCACGCTGCTGGACCTCCTGAAGGCCCGCGCGCCCGTGAAGTTCGACCTGGTGCCCTGGCACCTGGATCAGGTCCAGCCAGGCTACGACGGCCGCCCCCTGCAGGAGTGGTTGGAGGCCCGCGGCGGCCGGTACCACATCGCCCAGCAGGACACCTACAGCGTGGTGGTCGACAAGGTGGAGGAGGGCGGCACCTACTGCTCGCTGTGCTCCCGGCTGCGGCGCGGCATCCTCTACAACGCCGCGGAGTCGATGGGCTGCACCAAGATCGCCCTGGGACACCACGGCGACGACGCGATCGAGACCATGCTCCTCAACATGCTGTTCACGGGCACCATGAAGGCCATGCCGCCCTGGCTGCGCAGCGACGACGGCCGCAACGTGGTCATCCGTCCGCTGATCCGCTGCTTCGAGTCGGACATGGAGGCCTACAGCCAGGAGAAGGCCTTTCCCATCCTGCCCTGCAACCTCTGCGGCTCCCAGGAGGGGCTCAAGCGGCAGGCGGTCAAGGAGCTGATCAACTCGCTGGAGGGGCAGTACCCCAAGTGCCGCGAGTCCATGCTGGCCTCCCTGACCCGCGCGGTGCCCACGCACCTGCTGGACGCCGATCTCTGGTCGGCCCTGGGCATCGGCCCCGGAGGGCTGCCCCTGGGACCGCGCGGACGCAAGCGGCTGCGCGTGGCGGGGTGATTCCGCCGGCTGCGGGCCGTGCAGGCCCCGGGGCCAGCACCTACCCTGGAGCCCCGTGCCGATCTTCGCGCTCCCCGACCAGCACCTGTTCCCCGACCCCCGCCTGGCCGACAGCTCGGGGCTGATCGCGGTGGGCGGCGACCTGCACCCCGAGCGCCTGCTGCGCGCCTACTCCGTGGGCATCTTTCCCTGGTACTCCGAGGGCCAGCCGATCCTCTGGCACTCGCCGGACCCGCGCTTCGTGCTCGAGTTGGAGGACCTCCACATCCCGCGCACCCTCAGGCAGCGGGCGCGCAAGCGGCCCTACACCCTGCGCATGGACACGGCGTTCGAAGACGTGATCGCCGGCTGCGCGAAGGCCCCGCGGGCGGGCCAGAACGGGACCTGGATCACCGACGAGATGGAGGACGCGTACATCGCCCTGCACGAGCTCGGCTTCGCGCACTCGGTGGAGGCCTGGCGGGACGACGAGCTGGTGGGCGGGCTCTACGGCGTCGCCCTGGGCGGGATCTTCTTCGGGGAGTCGATGTTCGCGCGGGCCCCCGACGCCAGCAAGCTGGCCTTCGCGGCGCTGGTGCAGCAGCTGCGGCGCTGGGGCTTCCTGCTGCTGGACTCGCAGGTGCACACCGACCACGTCGCTCGCTTCGGGGCTGAGGACGTCGAGCGCGAGGACTACCTGGCGACGTTGGACGAGTGCCTGGACCAGCCGACCCTGCGCGGCCCCTGGTCCTTCGACGGCGACCCCTACCAGGAGCTGGTGTGACCGACGTGCTGCTCCTGGACGTCATGGACACCCTGGTCCAGGACCCCTACCGCCAGATCCCTGCCTTCTTCGGGCTGGAGTTCGCCGAGCTGTGGCCGCTGGTCCACCGGGGCGCGTGGCCGGACTTCGAGAAGGCGATCATCGACGAGCCCACCTTCCTGCGCCGGTTCTTTCACGACGGCCGGGACTTCGACCACGACGGCTTCCTGGCGATGATCGCTGAGGGGTACCGCTGGGTGGACGGAGCCGAGGAGCTGCTTGGCGAGCTGCGGGACGCCGGGGTGGCCATGCACGCGCTGTCCAACTACCCGATCTGGTACGAGCGGATCGAGGAGAAGCTGGGGCTGACGCGGTACCTGCCCTGGACGTTCGTGTCCTGGAAGACCGGCGTACGCAAGCCCGATCCCGAGGCCTACCTGGGCGCAGCGCGCTCCCTGGGCCTCCCCCCTGAACGCTGCCTCTTCGTCGACGACCGGGAGTCCAACTGCGACGCCGCGCGCGCGCTGGGCATGCCCGCCACCCGCTTCGTGGGGGCCGACGCGCTGCGGGCCGACCTGGTGGCGCGGGGGATCCTGGGCTGACGCTTCGGGGGGCGCCGACCCTCCCTGAGCCGCCGGTGGGCCGCCGAATCGGCAGCAGGCCCGACGTCGGCCCGCTACCCCCGTCGCCGTCTCCAGCCCAGCGGGATCAACAGCAGGCCCGCGACGGCGCCGTCCACCGATTGCCAGCATCCGGAGCCGGCGGGCGGAGGGCTCGTCGGCCCCGACTCGGAGGGCAGGTCCACGGGCAGCGGGTCCGCGGCCTCGCTGGAGTCGTCGTCGTCCGCGCCGTCGGTGGAGTCGTCGTCGTCGCCGTCGGCCACGTCGTCGTCGTCGGCCGCGTCGTCGTCGTGCGCC